>CBHWBX010000018.1:0-19943 GCA_966111935.1 uncultured Gemmatimonadaceae bacterium | reverse complement strand
CGTTCCTCGTTCCCCGTTCCTCACCGATCGATCGCCTTCAGTGTGCTCGGCGCATATCGCTCCCCGGCGATCTCATCGGCCGGGACAGCGGCCTCGAGCTCATGAATGTCGTCGGCGGTCAGGGCGATGTCGGCAGCAGCAGCGTTCTCCTCGAGGTATCTGCGACGCTTGGTGCCGGGGATCGGCACGACGTCGTCGCCGCGCGACAGGACCCACGCGAGGGCGAGCTGTCCGGCGGTCACCCCCTTTCGCTCGGCGATCCGCTTCACGCGGTCGACGATCATCTGGTTGTGCGCGAAGTTCTCGGCGGCGAAGCGCGGGTAGCGAATCGCCCGCGCATCCTTGGGGCCGAGCTTCGACGGATCGCTGATCGTGCCGGTGAGAAAGCCGCGGCCGAGCGGGCTGTAAGGAACGAAGCCGATGCCGAGCTCGCGGCAGGTCGGGAGGATCTCGTCTTCGACGTGGCGCTCCCAGAGCGAGTATTCCGTCTGCAGCGCCGTGATCGGATGCATCGCATGCGCGCGCCGCAGCGTGCGCGGCGACGCTTCGGAGAGGCCGAGGTAGCGGACCTTCCCGGCCTTCACCAGCTCGGCCATCGCGCCCACCGTGTCTTCGATCGGGGTGTTCGGATCGACGCGATGCTGGTAGTAGAGATCGATGTGGTCGACGCCGAGGCGCTCGAGCGATGCGTCGCACGCCTGCTTCACGTACTCGGGGCGGCCGTTCACCGCGAGGAAGGTGAGATCGTCCTTGCTGCGCACGTTGCCGAACTTCGTCGCGAGGAAGACGTCATCGCGCCGCCCGCGAATCGTCTTGCCGACGAGGCGCTCGTTGTCGCCCATGCCGTAGACGTCGGCGGTGTCGAGGAAGTTGATCCCGAGGTCGAGCGCCCGGAGGATCGTCGCCGAGGATTCCTCGTCGTTCCGCTCGCCGTAGAACTCGCTCATGCCCATGCAGCCAAGTCCCATACGGGACACTTTGGCGCCTTGCGTACCAAGTGGGACTTGTCGCATCTCGCGCTCCGATTCGGGTCCGTTGCAAGTTACAATCGAGGGAAGCCCGCCCACCGGAGAGAACCATGCCGCGCTACGCCGCCCTGCTCAGGGGCGTGAGTCCGATGAACTGCAAGATGCCCGAGCTCAGGGCCGCGATGGAGGCGGCGGGCTTTCGCGACGTGAAGACGGTGATCGCGAGCGGCAACGTCGTGTTCACGACGACCAGGACGTCGGCGGCGACGCTCGTGAAGAAGTGCGAGGCGGCGATGACCGCGCACATGGGAAAATCGTTCGCGACGATTATCCGCTCGGTCGACGAGCTGCAGGCGATGCTCGACGCCGATCCGTTCGCGAAGCTGAAGGTGAAGCCCGGGTCGAAGCGGATCGTCACGTTTCTACCGGCGCCGGCGACGACGCGGTTGCAGCTGCCGGTGACGCTCGGCTCGGCGGCGATCCATGCCGTCGACGGGGGCGAGGCGTTCTCGACGTACGTGCCGGGTGACGACAAGACGCCGCTGTTCATGACGTTGATCGAGAAGACGTTCGGCAAGAACGTCACGACGCGGACGTGGGAGACGGTGATCAAGATCGCGCGCGCGTGACGTCTGCTCCCGCGCAGGGGAGCAGACACACGTTGTGCTACCGTCGCGCTGAGCTTCGACTGTTCGCGTTACGCGAGGACGACGCCGATGAGCGCCGCGTCTCCGGCTCGCGCTCGACGGTATCGCTGAGGGGACGGCTGGTCACCTCGCGCTCCGCGGGGATCGCCTCGCGGTTCGACGATGCCGCGCTCCACAATGGTTGGCGCGCCTTGATCTGGTTGTGCACATCGCGCACGCCGGCGCAGCGCTCGACGAGCTCTTCGGCGCGACGGCGCTCGTGGAGATTCGCGACTTCGCCCGTGAGCGTCACTTCGCCGTTCTCGACCTGAACGTCGATGTCGGTGGCGTCGACGTGCCGGTCGCGCAGCAGCGCCTCGTGCACGTCCTCCTCGATGCGTGCATCGCTGCGCTTGTAGTTCTTCGAGCCGCGCCCCGAGTAGTTCGGCTGAATCTCACGCGCGACGTTGCCGAGCGGCGTCGCGCGGCCGTACCCGGCGAGATCGGTGTCGTCGCCGAGTGTTCCGCTGTACCCGTCGTAGGTCGGATCGCTGGTGTACCAGTTCCCACCGGCGCCGAAACCGGCGTTGTTGCCGCCGCCGATGAGGTTGCCGGCGCTGAGGCTCGTCGGGTCGATGTACCCCGCGCCGAGCGCGCCGCGATTGCCCATGCTGCCGCGACTGAGATGTCCGCCGCGATACCCGCGGTTCGCCTCGTTCTGGTAGTCGTCGCGCTCGTCTCGTCTGTTGCGGTTTGCCACGCTCTCCTCCGTGTCCCGTGAGTTTGCGAGTCGCGGAATCCGACTGCATGCGGCAAGCCAGCTCGTCGTCGATCGAGAGTTCGACTCGCCTACGTCAGGCGCGCCCGGTACACCGTCACGGATTCCTCGTCGAACAGACACGCGACGATCCGATCGAACCGTTTCTCATGCGACCGCATGACCTCGACCGCGATCTCCGCCGCACGTTCGCGCGGGAATCCATAGACGCCCGTCGAGATCGCCGGGAATGCAATCGATCGGATGGTCGGCTCGCGCTCGGCGAGCATGAACGACGACTCGTACGCCGAGCGGAGGAGATCATCTTCACCGTGATCGCCGCCGCGCCACACCGGGCCTACCGCGTGGATCACGAACCGGCTCGGGAGATTGAACGCCGGCGTGATCACCGCCTGTCCCGTCGCGCATCCACCGAACGCCGCCATCGCGCGGGCGAGCCCCGGACCCGCGGCACGGTTGATCGCGCCGTCGACACCGCCGCCGGGAATGAGCCCGGAGTTCGCGGCGTTGACGATGGCATCGACGTCGAGCGTGGTGATGTCGGCGCGGACGACGTCGATCATGTCGCGCGCCGGATCGAGACGAGATCGGCGAGCATGCCGTAGGCGGTCGTCGTCGGATCGGGGTCACGGGACGTCACGGTGAGGCCGCCGGGAAAGACCTCGGCATCGTAGTGCATCGCCAGCGTCGGGCCGCGGACGATGCCGAGCGGATCGGTGGCCGAGCAGCGCGCCGGTGCGACGATCGCATCGACGCCGCGATCGGGCCGCACGCGCACTTCGCCGACGAGTCGATACGGCGTCCCCTCGCTCGCGGCATGCTGGATCGCGACGTCGCCGAGCTCGCGAATGCCCGTGCGGTCGACGTCGCCCGGACGCAGGTCGGCGCCGAAGATCACGTTCGCGACGGCGCACAGCTTCACGGCGGAGTCCCAGCCGTCGACGTCGTACGACGGATCGGCCTCGGCGATGCCGAGCCGCTGGGCTTCGGCGATCCCTTCGTCGATCGTCATCCCGCGCTCGACGGCCTCGAGGACGACGGTCGCCGTCGACGTGAACACGCCGCGGATCGCGCGCAGGCCGGCGAGTGGCAGACAGTCGCGCACGAGCGAGAACACCGGCGCGCCGTCCATCACCGACGACTCGAAGCGATAGGACACGCCGTGCTCGGCGGCGAGCGACGTGAGCGCGCGATAAGCGTGCACGACGGGCCCCTTGTTCGCCGAGATGACGTGCGCGCCATGCTCGATCGATGCGCGGAGGTAGTCGATCGCCGGCTGGCCGGTGTGCGCATCGAGCGGGATCGCCTCGAAGACGACCTCGGGGCGCGCGACGGCGAACCATTCGTCGATGTTGCGGCACTGCGTCTCGCCGGCGCGCCAGCCGAGCGATCGCGAGGCGATGGCGACGACATTGCAGTCGATCGCCGAGTGCCGGCGGTCGAGCAGTGCGTGGAGCGCTTTGTTGACGTTGCCGTATCCAAGCAGAGCGGCGCGCATGGCTCGAGAATACTACAGCAATCGGAGACAAATGCGCGATGGATATCTACTTTCTGCGCCACGCGAGCGCCGGTACGGCGAAGCTCCCCGGCAAAGCCGACGAGACGCGCGAGCTCGATGACGAAGGACGCGAGCAGTGCCGCGACGTCGCGCGCCTGCTCGCGAAGCTCGGCGTCGCGCCGGATCTGTGGATCTCGAGCCCGCTCACGCGGGCGATGCAGACGGCCGAGCTGGTCGGGAAGGAGCTCGGATTCAAGCTCGAGGAGATCGTGCAGCACGACGCGCTGCGCCCGGATGCGTCGTACGAGCAGTTTCGCGAGCTGCTCGACGAATATCGGAGAGACGGCGCGATAGTCGTCACCGGACACAACCCGACGCTCAGCGAGTTTCTGAGCCGGCTCATCTCCCACAATTCGGTGGCGGAGGCGGTGGACCTGAAGAAGGGGGCGGTGGCGCGCGTCGACTCGGACGACGGCATGCGGCTGATCTGGTGCATCACGCCGAAGATCGCGCGCCTGGCGTGAGCGCAACGTTCACCAAAGGCATACACGGATCGCTTTGCGCGGCCGCGGACTCGCCCGTAGTAATTCGAGACCCTTCTCCGCGAGACCGCCATGCGCACGACACGATTCCTCGTTTCCCTGCTCGCTCTGGCGTCGATCGCCGGACGGGCGCAGGCGCAGAAATTCACGCAGGCCGGAACGGTCCGCGTCTCTGCGCCGACGCTGCTCGACACGACCGGCCTCTTTCAGGACCGCTTCGCGCGCGTCGGCGACGACATGTTCATCGCCGGGCAGCCGACGGAGAAGGGACTGCGCACCGTGCGGGAGCAGGGAGTGACGATGGTGGTCAATCTGCGCTCGCCGGAAGAGATGAGGCGGATTCCATTCGACGAAGCGGCGCTCGTCGAGAAGCTCGGCATGAAGTACGTCTACATCCCGATGCGCGGCACCGCCGAGCTTCCCTATTCGCCGGCGGGGCTCGATACGTTCGCGAAGGCGATGGCGTCAGCGAACGGGAAAGTCCTGCTCCATTGCACCGTCGCGTGGCGCGCGAGCCATCTCTGGGCGGCGTACCTGATTCGTGAGCGTGGCGTTCCCGTGAACGATGCACTCGCGCAGACGCGGGCGATCAATCTCATGGACGACATGCGGATGGGCTCCGGCACCACTCAGCCGCTCGAGGATTTCCTCGGCCGTCGGGTGCCCGAGCTCAAGCACCCGGGCGGGCACTGAGCTCGAGGCACGCAGCGCTTCACTTCTTCTTCGACGGATTGTCTGCCGGGTTGACGTAGGTCATGGTGAACGGGCCCATGCCGGAGACCTGAACGATCGTGTGGCCTTTCGCGCGGCCGTAGTGATGCACGTTCGCGGCGGCGGTGACGAATCCGCCCTGCGGGATCGACATCATCTTCGCCGGCTCGATCTTGTCGCCCATGCCGACCATGAAGGCGCCGCTGATCACCGTGACGTGCTCGTCGGTCGGATGGAAGTGTGGAGCGACCGTGTAGCCGTCGGGGAGATCGAGACGCACGGTGTACATCCCGGTTTTGTTCGGATCGCCCTGGAGCACGGCGAGCTTGGCACCGGCGGGGAAGATCGCGGGCGCGGGCCCCCAGGTGATCTTTGGAACCTGTGCGGCGGAACGTGCGGCGCCGGCGGCGAGAGCGACGACGATTGCGGCGGCGGCGAGGATGCGCATCGGGGGCCTCCCAAGGTGAGTTGAACGAGGGGGCCAAATCGCCGCAGGTTGCGGGCCGGTGCAGGAAGTGTGGTGAGCGTGCGACGCCCACGAGCCGTCGCTGGCTCTTCTCCGGTAAGCGAAACAGATTCAGCCATGCGCATGCGATCGCTTTGCCTTCCGCTCATGCTCGTCTGCGCGGGCGTCGCGCGGGCACAGACGACGCGCGACTCGGTCGTGCCGCCGCAGCCGTCGCTCGCGCAGGTGAAGGCGATGGGACTCAAGCTGCTCGGAGTTCTCGACGACAGCACCGGGGCGTGGGTCGCCGATGCCACGGTCCGCGATACTGTCGGCAATGAAGTCCGCACGACGCGCAACGGGCTCGCCGCGCTCAACAACCTCGCTGCGGTCTACGGCTTCTACTTCCTCGAGATCCGGAAGGAAGGGTACGCGCCGCGGCGCATCAAGCTGCGCGCCGACAGCGCCTCCGAGTTCATGGTCGCGCTCACGCCACGCGCGCTCGGCGACGCGACGGCGTTGCCCGCGGTCGTCACCACCGCGGCGGCACGACTCGATCGCGACGACGGCCAGCGCGACGGCTTCATTCGCCGCTGCGAGCTCGGCGCGAAGTGCATCGGCCGGCGCGAGCTCGATCTACATCCGACGCAGAAGCTCGCGGATCTGCTGAGCAACACACGCGGCATCCATCGCACGTGTACCAGCGCGGCGCGTCTGCGCGGCAGTCCCGTCGACGACGTGCCGATCTGTCTCGTCGAGATGTTCGAGAGCCTGCCGACGGACGTGAGGCATCCATACTGTGCGCCAAACTATTTCGTCGACGGCATCCTCTGGAATCCGCGCACCGGCAACGGCAACAGCCAGGCGCAGCTCGATCGCGCGCTCGATACGTCGCGAATCGCGTCGATGGAGGTCTATCTCGCCAACGAGCCGACGCCGGCGCGGTTCGTCGTTCCCGGCTCGAAGTGCGGTGCGATCGTGATCTGGACGCGTTAGGTCACGGCTAACTTTCGGCATGACGATGCGCCGATTTCGCCGGATGCGCCGGCGTCCGCAGGCAACGACCGACCGCCGCACGCCCGACGAGCGACTGGAAGCATTCTTCCGCGAGTCATCACTCGACCGCCGTGAACGAATCTTCGACCGGATCCGCGACGATCTCTTCGCGTCGCGCGACGTCACGCCATGGATCCGCGCGGCACGCACCCTCGCGGACCGGTTGATCATCAGCGAGGACGCGGCGAACTATCTCGGGGTGATGTTCGCCGACATCGTCGTGTTGCACGCAGCCGAGGAAGATGCGGAACTGGTGCGGATCGATGCCGAGATGGGCGCGATCGAGCGGGCGAATCGGCTGTCGGCGAACGATCCGAAGATTGCGGAGAAGGCACCGGAGCCGTGGCACGTACTGCATCGCGCGTGGGACGTGAGGGCGGACGCGATTCTCGCGGAGGCGCTGCGGGAGGCGGGGCAGTCGGATCTCGTGCGCGTCCTGGAGACGGATCGCAAGGAATTCGATCGGCGGGTGGGGCGGGGGGAGATCGAGGTGTGGGGTGAGGAAGAAGATTGAAGGTGTAACGGCGCGAAGTGCCGAACAGCGCGAACTCCCATAAGGCGCGAACTCCCAACCGGCGCGGACTCCCAGACGGCGCGGGCTCCCAAACGGCGCGCGGGGCGCGACATGCGGCACCCGTCAACCGGAGCGCAGCGACGGACCCCTTGGCACTGAGGCGATCGCCTCCTCGGCGCACAGGGGTCCTTCGTCGCTCCGCTCCTCAGGATGACGGCGGCTACGGGAATCGAGCTCGACGCCTCACACCTCCATCACTGCCGCTCTTGCCGCTGTTGCGTCCTCCGTCTCGCCGCAATTCGCGTCCTCGCGCCGTTCGGGAGTGCGCGCATTTTGGGATTCCGCGCCTTACGGGATTTCGCGCCGTTCGGGATTTCGTGCCGTGCCCTTCCCTCCGGCGATCCAGCCCGGGAAATAAGGCGTCGTCGACCTGCCGCATCCGATTCCGATCAAGGTGTTCTAATTTCCTCGGTGGCGCGGTATCCAGGCGATGCCGCGCGTCTACGCGCCAACTCATCGTCGAGGGCCTGCGCAGATGGAAATGGCGTACCGAGAGCAATGGAAGGCCGAGATCGCGGCGATGCAGCGGTTGCTCGCCGCCTTCCCGATGGAGGAGGAGTGCAAGTGGGGGAAACCCACTTACACCGTCGACGGAAAGAACGTCGTCATCCTCCAGGGCTTCAAGGAGTACTTCGCGCTCGGCTTCTTTCAGGGCGCGCTGCTGAAGGATCCGAAGAAGGTGCTCGTACAGCTCGGCCAGACGCGCGCCGCGCGCGTGATGAAGTTCACGAGCGTGAAGGACATCACCGCGCAGGCGGCGACGATCAAGGCGTACGTGCGTGAAGCGATCGCCGTCGAGCAGAAGGGACTGCGGGTGAAACCGAAGCAGACCTCCGAGTTTCCGGTGCCGGAGGAGCTCACCGCGCGCTTCAAGAAGGACCCGCGCTTCAAGCGCGCCTTCGAGGCGCTCACGCCCGGGCGACAGCGGGGATACCTCTACCACTTCGGCACCGCCAAGCAGTCGGCGACGCGCGCCGCGAGGATCGAGAAGGCGATGCCGGCGATCTTCGAAGGGCGCGGCTTTCTGGAGCGACGCTAGCGGAGCCCAGTGGCGGCCTGCTCACAAAGATCCCTTTACGCTGACAACCAGCGTCCCATCCGTCATCCTTCTCTACAGACTTCAACCGAGCGTTTTTGCCGTGAACCGATCGTCCCTCCTGCCTGCGCTGTTGCTCGCGGGCACAGCATCCCTTCTCTCCGCCCAACAGAAGCCCGCGAAGCAGAGCTGCCCCGCCGTCACCGGCGTGAAGATGCCGCTCAGCTACTCGGGCGGTCCGACCGTCGCCGAGATCACGCCGTGCGATCTCATGACGCGGCTCTACATCTACGCCGCCGACTCGATGCGCGGACGCGAGGCCGGCTCGCCGGACGCGCTGCGCGCGACCGCGTACCTCGAGCGTGAGGTCAAGCGCCTCGGGCTCAAGCCGGCGGGCGACAATGGCACGTACTTCCAGTACCTGCCGGTGACCGCGCGTGAAGTCGCCGCGTCGTCGACCATCACGAGCGCAGGCAAGACCTTCCATCTGAACCGCGACTTCGTCGCCAACGCCCAGAGCGACGCCAAGGTCTCCGGCGACGTCGTCTTCGGCGGTACGCTCGGCGACACGGTGAATGCGCTGCCGGCCGACCAGGTGAAGGGCAAGATCGTCGTCGTGCTCGCGCCGGCCGGTGCGGTTGGACGCGGCGGCTTTGGCCGCGGCGGCGCGAATCCGTTGGCCGATGCGGCAGCGATCGTCACGGTGTCGCCGACTGCTTCGCTCGCGAAGCCGCGGATCCAGTACACGCTCAACGACACGGTGCAGGAGGAAGGACGCGCGGCGTATGCGGCGAAGAATCCGCAGGCGAATGCGGGTGGACGCGGCGGCCGCGGTGGCTTCGGCGCCGGTAACGCGGTGAACGTGACCGTCACGCCTGCCGTCGCGCAGGCGCTGCTCGGCAAGCCTGCCGACCGGGCGTCAAAGGGTGACAAGGGCGGCTCGGCGACGATCGAGCTCAAGGTCGAGAACGTCGCCGCACCGACGCGAAATGTCGTCGCGATCATTCCGGGCACCGACCCGGTGCTGAAGAACGAGTACGTGCTGATCGGCGCGCACTCCGACCACGTCGGCTACACGAGCGGCGGCGCGATCGTCGAGCACGACTCGCTGAAGGCGTACAACATGGTCGCGCGCGTCTCGGGCGCCGACTCGCGCGGCGCGGCGCCGCCGACGCCGGAGCAGTGGGTGCGCATCAACGCGCTCAAGGATTCGCTGCGCAAGGTCTATCCGGCGCGGAAGGACTCGATCAGCAACGGCGCCGACGACGACGGCTCGGGATCGGTGTCGATCCTCGAGATTGCCGAAGCGTTCGCCAAGGGGCCAGTCAAGCCGAAGCGGTCGCTGATCTTCGTCTGGCAGATGGGCGAGGAGAAGGGCCTTTGGGGCTCGCAGTGGTTCACGAACCATCCCACCGTGCCGCGCGACTCGATCGTCGCGGACCTCAACCTCGACATGGTCGGCCGCGGCGCGCCGACGGACGTCACGGGGCGCGACAAGGACAACAATGAGCTGATGGGGGCGACGAACTACCTGCAGCTCGTCGGTTCGCGGCGTCTTTCGACGGAGCTCGGCGACATCGCCGAGCAGGTGAATCAGACGCAGCCCGTGCCGTTCAAGTTCGACTACTCGATGGACGCGAACGGCCATCCGCAGAACATCTACTGCCGCTCCGATCACGCGAACTATGCGCGGTACGGCATCCCGGTGATCTACTTCACCACCGGCGGCCACGCGGACTACCATCAGGTGACCGACGAGCCGGAGTACATCCAGTACACGCACATGGCGGCGGTGGACAAGCTGGTGTACGACATCGCGGTGAAGGTCGCGGACCTCGACCATCGGGTAGTTGTCGACAAGACGAAGCCGGACAGCCCGTTCGCGCGCTGTCAGCAGTAGCACGGCCTGGTAAAACGCCCGACCCACTGCATATGACTCTCAAGCGCATGGACAACGTCGGTATCGTGGTGGAATCGCTCGATACCGCGATCGCATTCTTCTCCGAGCTCGGAATGAGGCTCGAAGGCCGCGCGACGATCGAAGGCGAGTGGGCCGGGCGCGTCACCGGACTCGGATCACAGCACGTGGAGATCGCAATGATGGTCACGCCGGACGGCCACAGCCGGCTCGAGCTTTCCCGATTCCTCTCCCCGGCCGTCGTCGCCGACCATCGCACCGCCCCCGTGAACTCGCTCGGCTACCTGCGAGCGATGTTCACGGTGGACGACCTCGACGACACACTCGCTCGGCTCCGCGCGCTCGGCGCGCAACTGGTCGGTGACGTGGTGCAGTACGAAAACATCTATCGACTGTGCTACATCCGTGGCCCCGAAGGGCTGTTGATCGGACTCGCCGAGGAGCTGAGGGCCACCAACCGCGGATGAACGCCAGCGTAGCCCTTGGCGGAACGTAATCTCGCAAGGGCACACGCTGGCCCAAGTCCTGCTTTTATGGCGGCCCGAGCCGACGATCACCGGCGCAACTCATTCTCCGGGTCACGACATGAAGCACGCCGCAACTAACACCAAGCATTCCAAGCGAGCCACCGAACGCCGCACCAAGATCCGTCTTCGCGAGCTGTGCGACGAAGTCCTGGCCTCGTACCATCAGGCGCGCGGCAACGATCTCTTCTCGAGCGATGACCGAAAGGCGGCGCGCGAGCTGATGGCTTCGATGGTGAATCCGCAGTAGCTCAGTCTTCCCCGCCCGTATGCGCGCGGAAAAGCTTCGCGACCTCCTCGGGCGATGACGCGCGGCTGAGCGCGAGCATCAACAGCACGCGTGCCTTCTGCACATTGAGATCGCCGGCGGCGATCGAGCCACGAACGCCGCCGCTGACGCGGCCCGAACCGGTGCGGCTGCCGGTGACGACGACCACGCCCTTCTCCATCGCGCGACGCAGGGCGGAGCCCTGATTCCCCGTCGTTCCGCCGGCGCCGACACCGGCGACGACGAGTCCCTTCGCGCCCGCGGCAACGGCGGCATCGATCAGAACGCTGTCCGCACCGCCGTAGGAATAGATGACGTCGACGCGCGGCAGCTCCGTAACTTTAGAGATATCGAAAGTCGCGCGCGCCGCCGGCCGGCGGCGGTTGAAGTACAAGGTGTCGTGGTCGGCGATGGCGAGCGGACCGTGCTCCGGCGCCTGGAATGTCTCGACGCGCGTCGTGTTCGTCTTCGTGACTTCGCGCGCGGCATAGAGGCGGTCGTCCATCAACACCATCGCGCCTCGCGCACGCGAGATCGGCGCCGCGGCGGCGCGCACGGCGTTGAACAGGTTCGCCGGGCCGTCGGCGCCGATCGCGTCCGCCGGACGCATCGAGCCCGTCACCACGACCGGCTTCTCGCCCGACACCGTCAGGTCGAGGAAGAACGCCGTCTCTTCCATCGTGTCCGTGCCGTGCGTGACGACGACGCCGGCCAGCGCGGGACGTTCGGCGAACGCGGCGCTGATCCGCTTCGACAGCGCGAGCCACTGGGTCGGGCCGATCGCGCCGGAGGCGACGTTCGAGAACTGCTCGACCGAGAGCGTCGCGACCTTGTCGATGCCCGGCGCGGCACTCACGAGCTGCTCGACGGAGATCTTGTTGACGGCGCCACCCTTATCGCCGTAATAGTTGCCCGTCGATGCGATGGTGCCGCCGGTGGCGAGCACGAGGACCTGCGGCGGGGCGGTTTGCGCGACGGCGGTCGTCGCGAAAGCCACGGCAAGCGCGGCGTGCAGGGTCAGCCGGAAGTGTGTTTTCATCGGCTCTAAGAAAAGAGCAATTGCCACCGAGCGCCATAGCCTGGTGCCGGGTGTGATGGTATCCTGGAGCCGATGACGCCAAACGTTGAATTCTCGCGCGACGGCCAGGATTACGTGCTGAAGACGAGCGTCGTGCTTCCCCGCTCGATCGACCGGGTCTTTCCCTTCTTCGCCGCCGCCGAGAATCTTGCACGCATCACGCCCCCGGAGCTCGGCTTCAACATCAAGACTGCCGATCCGGTCACGATGCGGCTCGGCGCGCTGATCGACTATACGATCAAGGTCTGGGGCATCCCGCTCGGCTGGCGCACGGAGATCACGGAGTGGAAGCCACCGTACGAGTTCGAGGACACCCAGGTGCGCGGACCGTACACGAAGTGGGTGCATCGCCACTCGTTCATGCCGGTCGGCGTCGAGACGCTGATGGCCGATGAGGTGCGGTATCGCTTGCCGTTCGGCGTGCTCGGACGAATGGCGCACTTCATCGTGCAGCGACAGCTCCGGCGCATCTTCACCTATCGCGAGCAGGTCATCCGTCAGGTGCTCTCGAGCGAGGATTTGGCGTGACGAGACGATGATCCCGGCGGCGTGAGAGGAAAGGCGCCATGACGTAGGTGCCGATCCTACCCGATACCACGCATCGTTTCTTGCAGGCAGTCCGGCACCGTTTCAGTCGAAGAGGAAAAGGATGCGTTCGTTTACGAGCACCGCCGTCGTACGCGGCCGTGTGGCCTTGATGCTCGTCGTGTGCGTGCTGTCGAATTGCCAGTCCACCAGGATACCGAGCACGCCGATCGGTGGGACCAGTCACGGAACGAACGGCTCGTCGGGGGACACGACGACGGCACCGACGCCCCCGACGGCATCAGCGGCGGGAGAGTGCTCGTCGATGAAGCCCGGCTGGATCTTCTGCGACGACTTCGAGCAGGATCGCACCTCGAAGTACTTCGAATACGACGACGCCGGCGGAAAGTTCGTCCGCAGCGCCGGCAACGGCATCGACGGATCGATGTCGATGCGCGCGACCTACACCAAGGGCAAGCCTGATGCAGGATCGCTACACCTCGCGTTCGGCCGCACGCCATCAGCCTACTTCAAGCCCGTGGATGCGGGGACGGGCGACTACCGTGAGCTGTACTGGCGCGTGTGGGTGCGAAAGCAGCCCGGGTGGACGGGCGATGGTCCGTTCAAGCTGACGCGCGCGACGATCTTCGCGAAGGCCGACTGGTCGCAGGCGATGTTCGCGCACTTCTGGTCGGATGAGAGCAATCGGGAGTTCATGCTCATGGATCCGGCATCGGGCACCGATGCGGGCGGCACCGTCGTCACGTCGGGATACAACGACTTCGACCACATGCGTTGGCTCGGCGCCGTCCGTTCGGACAGCACGTACGACAATGACGCGCACGCCGGCAAATGGATCTGCTACGAGTTCCACGCCAGGCTCAACGACGCGGGCCAGAGCAACGCCGTGAACGAGATGTGGGTCAACGGCCATCTCGCCGCGCGGAAGACCGGCTTCAATTGGATCGGCAGCTACAACGCGTACGGCATCAACGCGGTGTTTCTCGAGCAGTACTGGAACGGCGGCGCGCCGGCGAACGAGTCGCGCGACCTCGACAACTTTGTGGTCAGCACGCAGCCGATCGGGTGCAGTTGAACTGATCGGGTGGTCGACACCGAGCCGGCGCGCGGACTCGTCCGCGTCTAGAGGTTTCCCCAGTTCGTGAACTTCGGCGGCTTCGTGAATGGCGGACCCGCCTCGATGACGATGTCCCGGTGCGCCGTCAGCTTGATGGCCGCCGGGTTGCCGGTGAACCGCTTCCCATCGACCCACACCTGGAGCTTCGACCCCTTGCCGGCGCGTGCCGTGGCCGCGTGCGTCTCGTCGATCGGTTGCCCCCACACCTTGAAGAAATCGCCGAGGGTGAACGAACGATCCTTCGGCGCCTCGATGTGAATGATCCCGTCCGGCGTGTGCGTGTGCACCCAGTAGATGCACCGACGTCCCGCCGGCTGTCCGATGTTCTGCGGGATCGCGAGCTCCTTGCCGTGATCGAGGATCACGAGATGCTGGTGGATGTGAATGCGCTGGCCTTCCTGCGCGTCGCAGGAGATTCCATCGATCGGCGCGCCCATGGCGCTCGCGGACTGTGCGGAAGCGCGCGCTCCGGCGAAGAGCAGGGCTGCCGCGGCGATGGCAAGATGTCGAGATGTGAGCATGAGAGAGAGTCGGTGGAATGACGAGACGGGGTGCGACAACCGGAAAACACTACCACGATATCTGCACAGGGTTCCCCAGACGATCAGCGGACGCGCGTGCACTACGCGAGGCCGAGCCATTGCTCACGCGTGAGTGGCAGGCCCGCATCCCCTCGCTCCCCCTTCGCAAACAACGTCTGCACGACGTTCAGCCGTCCACTCGAGAACCCGTACATCGAGGCCGTCATGTACAGCCGCCAGATTCGATACGTGCGCTCGTTCGTGAGCGCCGTCGCGCGATCGGCATTCGCCTCGAGACGCCGCAGCCATTCGGCGAGCGTGAGCGCGTAGTGCTCGCGCAGGCTCTGCACGTCGCGCGTCTCGAAACCGGCACCCTCGCCGGCAGCGATCACGGCGTGGAGCGGGCCGAGCTTTCCATCGGGAAAGACGTACTGGTCGATGAACTCGTCACGTCGCCAGAGCTTGCGCTCGAATCGCTCGCGCAGCGACATCGGGCGCGCGGCGTTCACACCGACGATCCCGTGGTTGAGCAACAGGCCGCGCGGCGCGAGCGCGCCGAAGAGTGACGCGAAATAGGTCGGGAGATTGTCGACGCCGACGTGTTCGACCATGCCGACGCTCGCGATGCGATCGAATGGGGCGACGCTGGCGAGATCGCGGTAGTCGCGAATCTCCACGCGACAGACGTCCGCGAGGCCGGCGGCGGCGATGCGCTCGCGCGCGAGTGCGGCCTGTGCCTCGCTCAATGTGATACCGAGCGCGGACACGCCATACTCGCGTGTGGCGTGCATGATCAGCGCGCCCCATCCACAGCCGACGTCGAGCAGCCGCTGCCCGGGGCGCAGCATCAGCTTGCGACAGACGAGATCGAGCTTCGCGCGCTGTGCCTCCTCGAGCGAGGCGTCCGGGCGCTCGAAGTAGGCGCACGAATACACCATGCGCTCGTCGAGCCACAGCCGATAGAAGTCGTTGCCGACGTCATAGTGATACTGGATCGCCGAGCGGTCGCGCGCCTTCTCGTGGCGGCGTCCCGTTTTCGCCACGGTATGCTCGGCGCGGACGCCGCGCACGTCACCGTCGTCCCTGTCGTCACCACGCGGCAGCGCGAGGAGATGCTTCGCGACCGCGGCGAGCGTGCGCGCGGACTTGAGGCGCGTGTTGATCTCGTCGCCGAGCGTGACCGCCGCGGCGAGGTTGCCGTCGACGTCGACGTCGCCCGAGAGGAATGCTTCGACGATCGAGATCTCGCTCGGCGGCAGCAGCATCCGCCGCAGCGCGCCGGGCCGGTT
Source organism: uncultured Gemmatimonadaceae bacterium (assembly GCA_966111935.1). GTDB lineage: Bacteria > Gemmatimonadota > Gemmatimonadetes > Gemmatimonadales > Gemmatimonadaceae > JAQBQB01. The sequence continues at coordinate 4,448 of CBHWBX010000018.1, read as the reverse complement.
GACGACGAGCCGATACGGCCGATCGCCGCGTCCCGACTCGACGCTGCCGTCCCAGTAGCGCACGTCGAAGCCGCGCTCTTCCGGCGCGCCGAACAGGATCGACAGGACGGCGCGGCTGTGCGCGATCGGAGTTGTCGGCATTCCGGAATGTATTGCTGAATGCGCGCGCAGCGTTCTCATCTGGTGAGGCTCGCCTCACCAGACTATGATCGCTCAATGCCCTCCGATCACGACACTCGATGGACCGCGCCCGCGGTTCTCGGGGTCACCGTCTTTCTCATCTATGCCCTGACGCTGTATCCCTCGGTCGCCGGCGGCGATGCGGGGGAGCTGGTGTCGGCCGCATGGACGTTCGGCGTGCCGCATCCGCCGGGGTATCCGCTGTTCGCCCTGCTCGCGCGGGCGTTCGCGACGCTTCCGGTCGGCGAAGTGGCGTGGCGCATGAACCTGTTCTCGGCGGTGTGTGCTGCCGCAGCCGCCGCGGTGCTCGCGGCCGCGGTCGCTCTGGCGACCGGGAATCGCTGGGCGGGCGTCTTCGCCGGCGGCACGTTCGCGTTCGCGCCCACCGTGTGGGAGTACGCGACGGGAGCGGAAGTGTTCGCATTGAACAACCTGCTCGTCGCGCTGCTGCTGCTGTTCGCGGTGCGATACTTCCGCGATGGCGAGCGACGCGACGCCCTCATCGGCGCGTTCGTGTTCGGGCTCGGGATGGCGAACCATCACACGATTCTCTTTCTCGGACTGCCGCTCGTCGTGCTGCTGATCGCGCGCGAGCCGAAGCGGTGGCTGTCGCCGAAGCCGCTCGCGCTGCTCGTCGCCTGCTTCGCAGCCGGGCTGCTTCCCTATCTCTATCTCCCCATCGCCGCGCGGACGGCGTCGCTCGCGACGTGGGGCGATGCGCGATCGCTGAGCGGCTTCATGACGCAGCTCCTGCGGCGGGAGTACGGCACGCTGCGGCTCGGCGCCGGCGCGTACACGGCGCAGGTTGGATTCGGGACGCAGCTGCTGTTGTTCGGCGAATTCCTTCTACGCGAGCTGGCGTTCATCGCTGTGCCCCTCGCCGTGATCGGCGCGTGGGCCGCCTGGCGGTCGCGGTCGACGCGGGCGATTGCGCTCTGGATCGTCGGATCGTTCGCTCTCTATACGATCGTGTTTCACGCGCTGGCGAATCTGCCGGTGGACAACCCGCTCTTCCTCGGCATTCAGGAGCGTTTCTGGCTGATGCCGGCGCTACTCGTCGCGGCGTGCGCGGGACTTGGCGTCGCGTCGCTCGCCGCGCGCCTGGGGCGATGGCTGGCGCCGGCGGTGATCGCGGTCGTCGCGATCCAAGCGGGTGCGCACTTCGTCGGACAGAATCATCGCGGCGAGACGGAGTTCCGCGAGTACGGCGCGTCGTTCCTTCGACCGCTGCCGCCGAACGCGATGCTGCTCGCGCGCGGCGATCTGATCGTGAACACGACGCAGTACGCGCAGCTCGTCGACGGCGTGCGTCCGGACGTGCGGATCGTCGATCTCGAGCGGCTGACATACCCATGGATGCGGCGGGTGATCGTCGAGCGGATGCCGGATGTGGCCGTACCAGGTGATCGACTCGGACCGGTGGCCGGAGGATTCACACTCGATCAGCTCGTGGCGTCGAACGCGGCGTCGCATCGTGTGTTCGTCGCGGGGAATCTCACTCCGGAGGAGGAGAGCCGGACGTCGGCGTACACGCGCTGGCCGCTTGGCATGACGACGGAGCTCGTGCCGCAGACACGAGCTGTTTCCCTCGATCGATGGCTCGAGGAGAGTCGCATGGCGCTGCCGCGAATCGACGTGCCGGTGCGTTATCGCCGAGCGCGCGGGACGTGGGCGAATCTCGTCTGGCAGGACGTCTTCGGCGCGAGCCATTCGCGCGCGGTGGCCATTCTGACGCTCGGCATCGCGCGGGACGACACGCTGCTGCTCGGACGTGCGGCGGACGATCTCGCGGCGTTGACGCAGGCGGAGCCGGACGTGCTGCCGCTCGCGTGGCGGAACCTCGGGCTCGCGTACGCGTACCTGGCGCGTCACGACCCGGTATACGACGCGAAGATGCGGGCGGCGTGGACCGAGTATCTGGCGCGGACGAACGACGTCGATCAGCAAACGCAGACGATTCGGCAGATCCTCGCGCAGCGGGCGTCGCGATAGCTGTCGTCTCGGAAGGGCGACATTCGAGGGGACCCTTACGTGACGCACGTCACACCCTCAATTTTCCCGCCGCAGGGCCCGCAGCTCCCTCCTTCCCCCCGTGCCCTCCCCCCTCCCCGATGCGTACTTCCAGAATACTCATTAACAAACTCGTAATCTTCGCTGCCGTGGCACTTCTCGCCGCCTGCTCCGGCACCGGCGAGCCCACCCGCACGCTCACGCCGGGCGCGCGCAGCGCCGACATCGTCGCCAGCGGTCCGCCGACGCTCTCCGACATCGCGCCGCGAACCGGTCCGACGGCTGGTGGAAACGCGGTCACGGTCTACGGCACCCAGTTCGACGGTTCGACGATCGTCACGGCCGGCGGACAGTTCGTGCCAAATGTGACGGTGGTCGTCCCGACGCAGGCCGTCTTCCCGATGATCGCCGGCGAAGGCTCGGTGCCCATCGTCGTCTCGACGACACGCGGCGTCACGGCGCCGCAGACGTACACGTATGCGTCGCCCGTCATCGGGACTGTCGTTCCCGCGAGCGGCCCGTCGGCCGGCGGGACGCCGGTGACCCTCACCGGCAGCAACTTCGGATTGAATCCGACGGTGACGATCGGCGGCTCGAACGCGGACATCACGTCGCGCACGCATACGCAGATCGTCGCCACGGTTCCGGTCGGGACGCCCGGCCAGGTCGCGGACGTGCAGGTGACGGTCGCGGGCAAGCGCTCGAACTTCGCGACGTACGGCTATCTCGCGCCGAGCATCGCGAACATCGCCCCCAATCACGGTTCGACCGCGGGCGGGACGGCGATCACGCTCATCGGCAGCAGCTTCGGCTCGTCGACGCCGCTCGTGACATTCAACGGCGCGCCCCTGCAGGTGCTCGCGGCGTCGCAGACGACCGTCGTCGCCCAGACACCGGCCGGCGAGGGCACGAACCTCCAGGTCACGGTGACCGCGGGACAGAACTCAGTTTCGAACGCGGTTGCGTTCAGCTACGACGCGCCGGCGGTCTCGAACATTCTGCCGGCCTCGGGTCCGACGAGCGGTGGCACGCCGATCACGATCTTTGGCAGCAACTTCGGTCTCTCACCAAGCGTGAAGATCGGCGGCACGACCGCTCCGATCGTCAGCAGGAGCCACACGACTATCGTCGCGAACGTGCCGGCGGGGAACGCGGGCGCCGCGCCGATCGTCGTCACCGCCGGAGGGCAGTCGTCGCTCCCGTCGGCGTTCTACACCTACGTCGCGCCGACGCCGACGATCACGAACCTGTTTCCAACGACCGGGCCGACCGCCGGCGGAACGACGGTGACGGTGAGCGGAGCGAACTTCGGTACGTCGCCCACGGTCACCGTCGGCGGCACTGCCGTCGCGGCGGTGCAGACGGTCTCGAACGTTCAGCTCACGTTCACGATGCCGGCCGGCGAAGGCACGACGCCGGTCGTCGTCACCGCGAACGGCGCACAGTCGAACGCGCTCAACTTCACCTACGGCGCCCCGGCGATCTCGGCGATCGCGCCGAGCACGGGCTCGTCGGCCGGCGGATACCCGGTGACGTTGACGGGAAGCAACTTCGGCCTGCATCCGACCGTAACGTTCGACGGCGCGAACGCCACCGTGACGGATCACTCGCACACACGCATCATCTTCACGGCGCCCGCGGGGAATCCCGGCAGCGACGCGCAGGTGAGCGTGACGGTTGCCGGACAGGTCTCGAACACGACGACCTTCCACTACGGCGCGCCGACGCTCGCGACTCTCACTCCGTCGCACGGATCGACGAGCGGCGGTACGGTGATCACGCTATCTGGCAGCGGTTTCGGCTCGGCGCCGGGAGTAGTCTTCAACGGTGCGGCGGTTCCGGTGATCAACGCGTCGCAATCGCAGATCACCTTCGCGAGCCCGGCGGGCCAGGGCTCGGCAAGCGTCGCCGTCACGGCGGGCACGACGCGCTCGAACACGCTGACGTTCGACTACGACGCACCGGCGATCACGTCGCTCACGCCGGCGTCCGGCCCGGTGTCCGGCGGAACGCAGGTCACGATCAACGGCGCGAACTTCGGCACCACGCCGACGGTGACGTTCGGCGGTGCGATGGCGCCTCTCGTGTCGACGTCGCACACGCGTCTCGTCGTGACGGCGCCCGCGGGCACTCCGACGACGGTGCCGGTCATCGTGAGCGTCGCCGGCAAGGCCTCGAACGCGATGTCCTATCAGTACGTCTGTCCTGATGGGACGGTGATCTCGAACAACACCTGCGCGACACCGGTGGCCGCCCTC
>CBHWBX010000017.1:0-20268 GCA_966111935.1 uncultured Gemmatimonadaceae bacterium | reverse complement strand
TCTCGATCGCGCGGCTCTCGTTGTAGCTGCGCTTGATGTAGCCCTTCCGCTCGAGGTTGGTGAGGTGCTCGTGCACCGTCGCCAGAGAGTTGTAGCTGAAGTTCTCGGCGATCTCCTCGAAGCTGGGCGCGAAGCCGTTTTGCTCCGAGTAGGCTGCGAGGTAGGTTAGGATTTCGCGTTGACGCTTCGTGAGCGGCATAGGCTGACCCGTCAGCTTATTATGATGAGATCGACTTCGGGTCCATTCACCGAATAGGACCCGAATATGACTATATCCGAAGAAGGACCGAAGTGCAAGCTTCTTCTCTCTGGACCCCTCCAATCGGCACTTTGGGGGGAATCGTTGCCGAAGCCCGCGAGCGGGCTGATGCGCTTCGCGCGACCAGCGCGGAGCTCGCCGCGCGCGCCCGTGACGCCGCGCCGGTGCCCGCGTTTCGCGCGGCGCTGCTCCAGGCGAACGTCGCCGTTATTGCCGAGGTGAAGCGCCGGTCACCCTCGAAGGGGTGGATCAACGCCGACATCTCGGCGCCCGATCAGGCCGCCGCCTACGAGGCGGGCGGCGCGGCGGCGATCTCGGTGCTCACCGAGCCGGCCCACTTCGGCGGGTCGATCGAGGATCTCCTCGCCGTCCGCGAGCGCGTCGCGATTCCGCCGCTGAAGAAGGACTTTCACGTCGACACCGTGCAGCTGCTCGAGGCGAAGGCCATCGGTGCGTCGGCGGCGCTGTTGATCGCGCGCGCGCTGTCGCCGGACGAGCTGCCGCGGATGGTGGACTTCGCGCGCGAGATTGGGCTCGAGGTGCTCGTGGAGATCCGCGACGAGCCGGAGCTCGAGCGCGCGCTCGCCGCGGACGCGCAGATCATCGGCATCAACAACCGAAATCTCGAGACGCTGGTGATCGATCCGGCGACGTCCGAGCGTCTGCTCGCGGCGATTCCGGCGAATCGCGTCGCGATCGCCGAGAGCGGCGTGCAGTCGGCGGCGGATGTCGCGCGCTACGCGAAGGCCGGCGCCGATGCGGTGCTCGTCGGCTCTGTGATCTCGGCCGCCGACGATCCGACGTCAGCCGTGCGGGGATTGGCGTCCGTTCCGCGAGTCGGCCGTGCCGGCTGACATCAAGTTCTGCGGGCTGACGCGGCGCGAGGATGCCAATCACGCCGTCGCACTCGGTGCGGCGTACGTCGGGGTGATCTTCGCCGGCGGTCCCCGCAACCTCAATCCCGAGCAGGCGGCCGAAGTGCTGCGCGACGTGCCGCGCGGGGTGTGTCGGGTCGGCGTATTCTCCGGGCAGAGCGACGCCGAGATCGAGCGGATCGCGCAGGAGGCCGAGCTGCAGGTGCTGCAGCTCCACGCGCCCTGGGATCCCGATCGGACGCAGCGCCTGGGTGAGGTGCTCGGCGCCGACGTCTGGCCGGTGGTGCGCGTCGAGGGCGCGAACCTCCCCGACTGGATCTCCGACGCCTTCCAGATCGGCAACGGCGTGGTGCTCGACGCCTATGTTCCCGGCGCACTCGGCGGGACGGGCGTTGCGTTGCCGTGGTCCGAGTTGTCTCTTCGCTTGAGCGCCGTACGCACCGACACGCCGCTCGTGCTCGCGGGTGGGCTTCGACCCGAGAACGTCGCCGTCGCGATCGCCTCACTGGCGCCCGACGTCGTCGATGTGTCCTCGGGGGTGGAGTCCGCTCCCGGCATCAAGGATCACGACCGCATGCGCGCGTTTCGCGACGCGGTCGCCAACGCTTCCATTCCGAAATGACTTCTGCATCTCCGTCTCAGGCAGCCGCGCCGGCGAGCGATCGCTTCGGCATCTTCGGCGGCCGGTACGTCCCCGAAACGCTGATTCCGGCGATCGACGAGCTCGAGCGCGCCTATGACGCCGCGCGGGTCGATCCGTCGTTCATCGCCGAGCTGGACGACATGCTCACGAACTACGTGGGCCGCCCGTCGGCGCTGACCGAGGCGCCGCGCTTCTCCGAGTACGTCGGCGCGCCCGTCTGGCTCAAGCGCGAGGACCTCAATCACACCGGCGCGCACAAGATCAACCACACCGTCGGGCAGATCCTGCTCGCGCGCCGGATGGGGAAGAAGCGCATCAGCGCCGAGACGGGCGCGGGGCAGCATGGCGTGGCGACGGCCACGGTGTGCGCGCGTTACGGGATGGAGTGCATCGTCTACATGGGCGAGGAGGACATGCGGCGCCAGTCGCTGAACGTCTTCCGCATGAAGCTCATGGGCGCGAAGGTCGTCGGCGTGTCGAGCGGGACGAAGACGCTGAAGGACGCGACGACGGAAGCGATTCGCGACTGGGTGACGAACGTCGGCGACACGTACTACATCATCGGCTCGGTGGTCGGCCCGGCGCCGTATCCGCGGATGGTGCGCGACTTCCAGTCGGTGATCAGCCGCGAAGCGCGCGCGCAGATGCTCGAGCGGGTCGGACGTCTGCCGAAGACCGTCGTCGCGTGCGTCGGCGGCGGTTCGAACGCGATGGGTGCCTTCGCCGAATTCGTGAACGACCGCGAGGTCGAGCTGGTCGGCGTGGAAGCGGCGGGCGAAGGGCTCGACACCGAGCATCACTCGGCGTCGCTGTCGAAGGGGAAGCCGGGTGTGCTGCACGGATCGCTCAGCTATCTCCTTCAGGACGAGCATGGACAGGTGCATCCCGCGCACTCGATCTCCGCGGGGCTCGACTACCCGGGCGTCGGTCCGGAGCACTCGTACCTCAAGGACTCCGGCCGCGCGGAGTATGTCGCTGTGTCCGATCGGGACGCGCTGAAGGGTTTCCAGCTCCTGAGCCGTCTCGAGGGGATCATCCCGGCGCTGGAGACGGCGCACGCTGTGAGCTGGATCGCCGCGAACAAGGGTCGCTGGGGGAAGAATGATCCGGTCCTGCTCTGCGTCAGCGGACGCGGAGACAAGGATGTGGCACAAGTTAGTGAAATGAATATCTTGGATTTGTGAGCTCGCCCCCACCGTCGTCCCTCGCTGCATCGACGAACGCGGAGCCTCAGGAGGCGCCGTTTTCGGCCGCGCCCGTCGAAGAGCTGCTGCGGCTGATCGTCAAGGCGGCGCGGGCGGCGCAGCTGTATCTCCCGAACAACCCGATCTATCAGGGCGCGATCAGCGCGCTCCGCGGCGGGTTCGTGCCGGTCTGGGCGGAGACGGACGAGCTCTGTCTCGCGATCACGGAGAGCGAGATTCGCTGGTACGACGCGGTCGTCTCGGAGTCGACGTCGAGCGCGAAGTCGTCGGACAATCTCGCGTGGCTGTTCTACAAAGACGGCGTGCGCGAGCTGAAGATGGTGAAGGGCTTCGAGGATGAGGAAATTCTCAAGTTCCTCTCCCTCATCCAGCGCGCGCGAAAGGGATCGCCCGACGAGGACGATCTCGTGACGATGCTCTGGGAAGCGGACTTCGCCAATCTCACGTACAAGTACGTCGACCTGCTCGCCGAGGGCGGTGCGGGGGACGACGTCGCCGACGGCGGCGAGGCGCGGCCCGCGGATCCGAACGCCGTCGCGTCGGCGACGCGCGAGGCGGTCGAGGAGTCGCGCGCCGGCGGCATCGTCAACATGTCCGACTTCGACGCGACGCTCTACTTCCTCGACGAGCGCGAGATCGAATATCTCCAGTCGGAGATCGCGCGCGAGTACGGGACCGATCTGCGCTCGAACGTCGTCTCGGTGCTGATGGACATCTTCGAGGCGCAGTCCGATCCGGAGATCCGGTCGGAGATTCTCGATCACATCCTGACGCTCATGGTGTTCCTGCTCACCGCGGGACACTTCCGCGGCGTCGCGTACGTGCTGCGCGAAGCGGCGGTCGCGCTCGAGCGCGCACCGAACGTGACGCCGGAGCAACGACAGAAGCTCGGCGAGCTCACCGAGCGGTTGAGCGGCGCCGATGCGCTGTCGCAGCTCCTCCAGGCGCTCGACGTCGCGCCGTCGCTGCCGCCGCAGGAAGAGTTGGTCGAACTGTTCGATCAGCTGCGTCCGACCGCCCTCGGCACCGTCTTCTCGTGGCTCGGCAAGACGCAGAACGAACGACTGCGTCCGCTGCTCGAGACGGCCGCGGGGCGCCTCGCCGCGGCGAACACCGCGGAGCTCGTGCGTCTGATCCAGTCGCCGGACGCCGCGGACTCGGACGAGGCGATCCGGCGCGCCGGTGCGCTCAAGGCGCAGGCGGCGGTGCTGTCGCTCGGGAAGGTGCTCGCCGAGCCGGACGTGCAGCGCCGGCAGATCGCCGTGCTGGCGCTGACGGAGATCGCGTCGGCGGGTGCGCTGCAGGCGCTCGAGCGTGCGATCGAGGATTCGGATCGCGAGGTGCGCATCACCGCGGTGCGCGCGCTCGCGGCGAAGGCATATCGTCCCGTGCTGCCGCGGCTCGAAGCGGCGGTGAAGGGGAAGGCCGTCCGCGATGCCGATCTCACCGAGAAGATGGCGTTCTTCGAAGGCTACGGTGCGCTGTGCGGCGAAGCCGGCGTCGCGTATCTCGACGGGCTGCTCAACGGCAAGGGCTTTCTCGGCCGCCGTGAGGACGCCGAGATCCGCGCCTGCGCGGCGATGGCGCTCGGACGCGTGAAGACGCCGAAGGCGATCGATTCGCTGCGGAAGGCGTCGGAGGAGAAGGACATCGTGGTGCGCAACGCCGTGAACCGCGCGCTGCGCGGGCCGGGGACCGCATGACGACGCCGGCGCGCACCTCCGGTCCGGGCATCTCCGCCGGCGACGCCGACGAAGCCGTCGTCCGTCGGCTGGGGCGGCAGCTCATCTTCACCGCCTACGGCGCGCTGCGCGCGGTGAAGCTCTATCCGGTCGAGAACGCGGCGGTGCAGAAGGCGCTCGCCGATCTCAACGCGCAGAGCAAGGAGCTGATCACCGGCGAGGGCGAGCTCGAACTGCGGATGTCGGGGGAGTTCATCTTCGTGAACCAGACCCGCCTGCGGCTCGACCTCGACAACTTCGCGTCATTTAGTCACCTATTGGCACTATTTCGCGCGGCGGGCATCGGGACGGTGAACGTCGGCGCGCAGGTGGCGGCGAAGGACTGGCTGATCTTCCTCTCGCTCCTCCAGGCGCCGGGCGTCGACGACCCGACCGAGCGGCTGATCCAGCTCACGGCGAAGCTCGAAGGGGCCGGCGTTCGCACCTTCACGCTCGCGCCGCCGACCGAACAGGGCGGGAATCGCGAGAAGGCGAAGGAGCGCGCGAAGCGCACCTACGCGCAGTCGGTCTCGGCGACGCGCGAGCTCATGACGTCGGTGCGCATGGGCGGCAGCCCGAACATCAAGAAGATCAAGCGCGTCGTGCAGGGGATCGTCGACCAGATCCTTAACGAAGAGACGTCGTTGATCGGACTGACGACGATCCGCGACTACGACGAGTACACGTTCACCCACAGCGTGAACGTCTGCATCTTCGCCGTCGCCCTCGGCAAACGTCTCGGGCTCAGCAAGCTGCAGTTGTACGATCTCGGCATGGCCGCGCTCTTCCACGACATCGGCAAGTCGCGCGTGCCGCAGTCGATCCTCAACAAGTCGGGCGGTCTGACCGACGACGAGTGGCGTCTCATCGCCTCGCATCCCTGGCTCGGCGTGCTCGCGCTGTTTCAGGTGCGCGGCGCGCAGGAGCTCCCGTATCGCGCGATGATCGTCGCGCACGAGCACCACATGAAGCGCGACCTGACCGGCTATCCGCGGCCGATCCGCGAGCGACAGCTCAGCATGTTCAGCAAGATCGTCGCAATCGCCGACGGCTTCGATGCCGCGACGTCGCGCCGCGCGTACCAGACCGTGCCGTTCACGCCCGCGCAGGTCATGCTCGAGATGCGCGACAACCCGCGTCGCGGCATGGACCCGGTGATCGTGAAGGCCTTCATCAATCTCACGGGGATCTATCCGGTCGGCACGCTCGTCGTGCTCGACACCTTCGAGCTCGGCATCGTCCACGCGGTCAATCCGCTCCAGGACATGTTGTCGCGCCCGATCGTCCGCGTGATCAGCGACGCGCAGGGCAACGTGGTGTATCCGGGTGATCTTCATGATCTCGCCGACCGGAACGCCGACGGCGTCTATCTGCGCACCATCATCAAGACTGAGAATCCTGAACGTTATGGCATCCGGGTCGGTGACTACTTCGTCTGACGCCATCCAGCAACGGTTCGCGCAGCTCAAGACGCAGGGCAAGCGCGCGCTCGTTCCCTACATCACCGCGGGGTATCCCGACGCGGCGCGTACCATTGAGCTCATCCAGGGCCTGCAGGACGCCGGCGCCGACGTGATCGAGCTCGGCCTGCCGTTCTCCGATCCGATGGCCGACGGCCCCGTGATCCAGGCGAGCTCGCAGCGCGCGCTCGAGCAGGGGATGAACTTCGATCGGTTGCTCGAGCTCGTGGCGAAAGCCAAGCCGCGCATTCCGCTCGTGCTGTTCAGCTATCTGAACCCGGTCATGGCCGCGGGAACGGACGCGCTGACCCGCGCCGCCGACGCCGGCTTCTCCGGTCTGCTCGTGACCGACCTTCCCGTGGGATCGGATCCCGATCTCGAAGGGCGCATCGGTGAGGGCCCGCTCGCGTTCATCCGCCTCGTCGCGCCGACGACGCCGCAGGCGCGCATGAAGGAGATCGCCGAGCACGGGAGCGGATTCGTCTATCTGATCAGCCGTCTTGGTGTCACGGGCGTGCGCGACGAGCTGCCGTCGGATCTGCCGGCGACCGTGTCGCGCCTGCGTGAGGCGACGTCGCTGCCGGTGTGCGTGGGCTTCGGTGTGTCTCGCCCCGAGCATGCGTCCGCGGTCGCGAAGATCGCCGACGGCGTCGTCGTCGGCAGCGCGATCGTGAAGGCCGCCGGTGAGAGCGTGAAGGACGCGGTGGCCCTCGCCTCGTCGCTCCGCGCGGCGATCGACGCGTAATGACCGTGTATCGCGGAACTCCGACCGAAGGTGCGCAGCGCCGAAGGGAGGAGCAATAACCCCATGCTCGAGATCACGCTGAAAGCGATGCGCTTTCATGCGCGCGTCGGCATCCTGCCGCACGAACGGACGACCGCGCAGCCGATCGAGATCGATCTCGGGGTGACCGTCGCCGACGGCGAAGGCATCGTCGACTATCGCTCGTTGTACGCGGTCGCCTCGGAAGTGCTCGCCGGCGAGCCGATCGACTTCCTCGAGGAGATCGGCGACCGGATCGCGCGCGGCGCGCTCGCGCACAATCCGCGCGTCCGCTCGGCGCGGGTCGCCGTGCGCAAGCCGCACGTCGCGCTCGGCGGACCGCTGTCGTACGCCGAAGTCGTCGTGACGCGCACCGCCGGTGACTGACGTGGCCTACATCGCGCTCGGCTCCAACCTCGGTGACCGCGAGGGGTATCTCGCGCGCGCCCGCGCGGCGATCGCGTCGCTTCCGGACACGCGCCTTGTCGGCGAGTCGTCGATCGAGGAGACCGCGCCGCTCGGGCCGCAGGATCAGCCCGCGTATCTCAACCAGATGATCGCCGTCGAGACGTCGCTCGCGCCACGGGCGCTGCTCGGCGAGCTCCTCGAGATCGAGCGCCGCGAAGGACGTCGGCGCGACGTGCGCTGGGGACCGCGCACGCTCGACCTCGACATCGTGCGCTACGCGCACACGACCGTCTCCGAGCCGGACCTGCACGTGCCGCATCGCGAGATCATGAACCGCGACTTCTGGCAGCGCGAGCTCGCCGAGCTCGGAGGGCTGCCGTCGTGAGCGTGTCGATTTCGCAATCGGCCGAGCTCGTGCTACCAGCGTGGGCGCAGGTGCGGGAGAAGCGGCGCGCGCACATTCAGCGCGTGATCACCTTGATCATGCAATGGGCGGACGCGATGGAGCTTCCGGCCGACGAGCGCAGTGACTGGTACAACGCCGCGCTGCTGCACGACGCGCTGCGTGATGCGCCGGAGTCCGAGCTGCGCGGGCTCGCCGGCGACGCGACGCGTGAGGTCGAGCTGCTGCACGGTCCCGCGGTCGCGAATCTGCTCGCCGAGCGCGACGGGACCAACGCGAGCGTGCTCGCGGCGATTCGCTATCACACCGTCGGTTCGCCCGATTGGGATCGGACGGGACGCGCGCTCTACATGGCCGACTTCCTCGAGCCGGGGCGCAACTTCGCGAAGAAGGACCGCGCCTTTCTCGCCGAGCAGGTGCCGCACGATTTCGACGGCGTCTTTCGCCAGGTGCTGCGCGCCCGACTCGAGCACGCGTTGCGCGAGGGGTATACGCTGTTCCCGGAGACGGTCGGATTGTGGAACGCCGTCCGATGAAGCGCGCCCGACTGATCGGCGTCGCCGTGATCGCGCTCGTCGCGATCGGCGCCGGCACGATGTGGCGCGCGCGCCGTAACGCCAACGGAACCTCCGCGGCCGTCGATGTTGCGCCGCCGCCGAAGATTCCCGACGACGCCCGCGCGCCCGACAGCGTTCGCGTGCGCGTGCAGGTCCTCAACGGCACGAAGGTGCGCGGGCTCGCGCGGCGCGCGACGGTCGTGCTGCGCGATCGCGGCTTCGACGTCGTCGAGATGGGAACCGATCGCAGCGGCGGCGATACGACGATCGTCTACGATCTCACCGGCCACCCGGATTGGGCGCAGCGCGTCGCCCAGGTGCTGCCGCCGGCGCGTGTCGTCACGCGCCCCGACAGCTCACGCTACCTGGATGTCGCTGTCGTTCTGGGGACGGCGTGGCGCCCGCCGGCCGAGCCGTTCCACCCGTAGCTGACCACAGGCCGCGGCGATATCGATGCCGCGGCTCTTGCGCACCGCCACCTCGACGCCGCGCTTCCGCAGCTCGCGCGCGAACTTCGTGATCTTCTCGGTCGGCGTCGGCGTGAAGCCGCGTGCCCCGCCGGGATGGAGCGGAATCAGATTCACGAACGCCCGGCAGTCGAGCGCGAGATTCGCCAGCTGGATCGCGTGCTCCTCACCGTCGTTCACGCCGCCGAGCATCACGTACTCGAACGTCACGCGGCGATCGAATACCTTCGCCGCGTTGATGACTTCGGCGAGCGGGTACTTGGTGTTGATCGGCATCAGCTCCTGGCGGAGCCCGTCGTTCGGCGCGTGGATCGAGATCGCCAGACGGAACTGCTCCGGACGCTGCCCGAGCGCGACGATGCCCGGAAGCACACCGACCGTCGAGATCGTGATGTGGCGCGCGCCGATGCCAAGGCCTTCCGGATCGTTGAGCGTCGTCAGCGTCGGATCGACGGCCTTCCAGTTCATGAGCGGCTCACCCATGCCCATGAACACGATGTTCGTGACGTTGATCGGACCGTCGGCGAGCATGCGCATCTCGCGCACCTGGCCGGCGATCTCGAACATCGTCAGGTTGCGCGTGAAGCCCATCGCGCCCGTGGCGCAGAAGGCGCACTGGAGCGCGCATCCGGCCTGTGACGAGATGCAGAGCGTGACGCGGTCTCCCTCGGGGATCGCGACGGTTTCGATCGCCTCGTTGTCGTGGAGGCGGAAGAGAAACTTCTCGGTGCCGTCGGTGGACTTCTGGCGCGCGGCGATCTCGAGACGCGGAAGGACGAACGCCGCGTCGAGCTGCTCGCGGAGCTGGAGCGGCAGCTCGGTCATCGCCGCGAAGGTCGGCGCGGGATTCTGCCAGAGCCGGCGCACGACCTGGTTCACCCGATACGACGGCTGTCCCACGCGCGCGAAGAACGCCGTGAGCTGCTCCCGCGCGCCGGCCGGAGTGAAGTCGAGAAGATTGATGCGTGCGTCGGTGCTCAACGGAATACTCTCGTGATCAGAATCTGATAGCTCGCGCGAATGCCGCCCGCGCCGTCCTCGCGCCCGAAGGCAACGAGATATCCGGCATAGCGCAGACCAACGCCGAGCCGGAGGCGCTGGCTCGTGTGTCCGAAGACCTCGTTCTCGGCCACGCCGGCGTTGGCGTCGATCAGTCGGCGATAGGTGCTCGACGCGAAAACGTAATGCTCGCGTCCAAGCCCTTCGGTGTGACTGATGGAATACCCGCCGCGCAGCGTAAAGGTCGAGTCGCGCCGCACCACCGGTACGTCCGCCGCGGCCGAGTACGTCGCTGATTCACGGGAGCGCGCCGGGCTGAAGAGGAAGGTGGAGGCGGCGACGCGGAGCGGCGTGCCGGCGACGCGGTCGACGATCACGCCGCCGTCGATCGAGCCGACGCTCGCATGCTCGGTGTCGAAGTGCGCCGAGCGGAGCCGGGCGGCCGCGCCGAAGGTAACCGGACCGCGCGTGCCGGCGGCGCCGAGCGAGAGCAACGTCGTTTGGTAGGGAAGCTCGCTCCCGATCGTCTGCGGATCCGTATTCGTGCGGAAGATGTCGCGCACCGACGCCTGCGCGTACGACAGGCTGATCGACACGCCACGCTTGGTTCGGTACGTCGATCCGAACATCGAGAGGTCCACGCCCTGCTCGGTGGGCGTGGTGAGTCCGGCGAACCCGATGTTCCCCCGGTCGGGCGAGGGGAGGGCGGTCGTCGCCGGGTTCCACAGTCCGGCGGCCATCAGGCCGCTCAGGGGCGGGGCTTCGGCAAGCAGACCGATCGGAAATTCGAACAAGTCCCGCCCGGGCACTTGCTGTGCTGCGGCGGCGCTGCTGAGAACGACTGAGGCCAGCGCGGCGAAAGTGAAGCGGGACATATACTTGAGCTTATTCGAACAGCCCGCTTATCGCAAGCGAATCACTACCATCGGGGGCCCGGCGGACGCATTATTCCTTGATGACCACGGACCATCTCGCTACGACGCACCGCACCCATTTGAGCGGTGCGCTCCGGCCGGCGCACGTCGGCCAAACCGTTCGACTCGGAGGTTGGGTACATCGCAGCCGCGATCTGGGCGGCCTGACGTTCGTCGACCTGCGCGACCGCGCGGGGATCGTTCAGGTTTCGTTCAATCCGGAGAACTGCTCCCCCGAGGTCTGCGCGGCCGCAGCACGGCTCGGCCCCGAGACGGTGGTCCTCATCGAAGGTGAAGTCGTCGCGCGCCCGGAGGCGATGCGCAATCCCGAGCTCGCGACGGGCGACGTCGAGGTGCGCGGCACCGCGCTGCGCGTCGTCGGCCCGGCCACCCCGCCGGCGATTCCGGTGGCGCGTGCGCGCAACGAGAACCTCGCGGCCGAAGAGCTGCGCCTGCGGCACCGCTTCCTCGATCTACGTCGCCCGGAGCTCCAGGAGAACATCTTGCTGCGGCATCGCCTCATGCAGGCGACGCGTCGCTATCTGAGCGATCACGGATTCTTCGAGATCGAGACCCCGATCCTCACCAAGCCGACGCCCGAAGGGGCGCGCGACTACCTCGTGCCGAGCCGCGTGCATCCGGGCGAGTTCTACGCGCTCCCGCAGTCGCCGCAGCTCTACAAGCAGCTGCTCATGGTCTCGGGCTTCGACCGCTACTTCCAGATCGCGCGGTGTTTCCGCGACGAGGATCTGCGGCAGGATCGCCAGCCGGAGTTCACGCAGATCGACATCGAGGCGTCGTTCGTCGCGGCCGAAGACATCATGAGTCTCGCCGAAGGACTGATCGGCACATTGTGGCGCGAAGCGGGCGAGGAGATCCCGAGCCGCTTCCCGCGGATGACGTATGCCGACGCGATGGAGAAGTACGGCATCGATCGTCCGGACCTGCGCTACGGCCTCGAGATCTTCGACGCGAGCGATGTCTTCCGCGGTGCGGACTTCGGCATCACGAAGTCGGCGCTGGAAGCCGGTGGCCGCGTGCGCGGCATTCGCATTCCGAACGGCGCGTCGCTGTCGCGCAAGCAGGTCGACGAGATCGAAGCCGACGCCAAGAAGGCCGGCGCGATGGGTCTTCTGCGTCTCAAGCTCGCGAACGGTGCGCTCGAGGGACCGGCGGCGAAGTTCCTCGGCGAAGGCGCGGCGGCGCAGCTCGGTATGGCCGAAGGCGACCTCGCGCTGTTCGTCGCGGGACCGGACCGGATCTCGAGCCCGTCGCTCGATCGCGTTCGCCAGGAGGCGGCGCGCCGCATGAGTCTCATTCCCGAGAATGGGTCGAGCTTCCTGTGGGTGACGGACTTCCCGATGTTCGAGAAGGATCCGGAGACTGGCGCCCTCGGCGCGGTCCATCATCCGTTCACGGCGCCGCATCCGGACGATGTGCATCTGCTCGAGAGCGCACCGGAACGGGCGCGGGCTCTCGCGTACGACTGCGTGTTCAACGGTACCGAGCTCGGCGGTGGCAGCATCAGAATCAGCGATCCGAACCTTCAGGCACGGATCTTCAACTTGCTGGGGATCGACGAGGAGACGGCGCAGGCGCGGTTCGGCTTTCTCCTCGAGGGATTACGGGCCGGTGCGCCGCCGCATGGCGGCATCGCGTTCGGGTTCGATCGCATCGCCATGAAGCTGGCGGACGCCGGCTCGCTGCGCGACGTGATCGCCTTCCCGAAGACGACCGCGGCGCGCGCGCTGTTCGAGGGCGCGCCCGCCGAAGTCCCGGAAAAAGACCTCGACGATCTGCACATCAGCACTCGGAGCAACGCGACGTAATGGCAGTGACCGACGATACGATTACGCAGAAGATCTCCACCGAAGGCGCCGATCCGCTCACGCTGGCCGGCGTGAACGACGCGAACCTCGTCGAGCTTTCGCGGCTCGGCGGCGTCCGCGTGGCGCTGCGCGGCGACACGATGACGATCACCGGCCCGCAGGAGTTCGTGGATCGCGCCGCGGGGATCGCGCAGCGGATGATCGAAGCGGCGCGCCAGCGCCGCGAGCTCACGCCCGATGACGTCCTTCGCATGGGCGACGTCGTCGATCGCGGCGGCGAGGACGAGGGCGAGGGCGAGAACGCCACCGGCGGTCCGCGCATCGCGCTCCCCGGCATTCGCAAAGTCATCGTTGCGAAGACGCCGGGGCAGGCGGAGTACATGAAGAAGATTCAGGACAACGACATCGTCGTCGGCATCGGGCCGGCGGGTACGGGCAAGACGTACCTCGCGGTCGCGGCCGCGGTCGACGCGCTCACGCGCAAGCGCGTGCGTCGGATCGTGCTCGCGCGTCCCGCGGTCGAAGCGGGCGAGAGCCTGGGCTTCCTGCCTGGCGACATGCAGGCGAAAGTCGATCCGTATCTGCGTCCGCTCTACGACGCGCTCGACGAGATGATGCCGTTCGAGCGCATCCAGCGCGCGCTCGAGCAGCGCGTGATCGAAGTCGCGCCGCTCGCGTTCATGCGCGGCCGCACCCTCGGCGATTCGTTCGTGATCGTCGACGAAGCGCAGAACGCCACGGCGATGCAGATGAAGATGCTGCTGACGCGTCTCGGCGTGAACTCGAAGATGGTGATCACTGGCGACAAGACGCAGGTGGATCTGCCCAACCGGGAGTCCTCGGGCCTGCTCCAGGTGGAGCGGATCCTGCCGGGCATCGATGGCATCGGGTTCCACTACTTCAACGAAACGGACGTCGTGCGCCATCGCCTGGTGCGCGATATCGTGAAGGCCTACGCCGCCGACGCCGGAGAATGACCGTCTCGTGAGCGACGGAGAGCCTGGCAGTAGACCGCCTACCGCGGGCATTCCGCTTCGACGGCGACCGGCGTCGTTCCATCTCGCCCGGGTCGCCGTCGCGGTCGCGCTGGCCGTGCTCACCTATGCGCTGTTCCGCACCGCGCCGGCCGTCGACCTCCCGATCTACGAGGTCGGGTCGGTCGCGACGGACAACGTGATCTCGCCGTTCGCGTTTCGCGTCCTGAAGTCCGAGGCGGAGCTGACGGCCGAGCGTGACGCGGTCGTGCGCGGCGTCGAGCCGGTGTACAGCTTCGCGCCGGCGGCTCTCGATTCGGCGAAGCAGACGCTCAAGGCCTTCGGCGCGGCGATCAGCGAAGCGGCAGCGACGCCCGGGCCGGCCGCCGCCGCGGCGATCCAGCGAGCCGCCACGACGTGGGGCGTGACGCTCACGACGCCCGAAGCCGCGTACCTGGCGAACGCGGCGCGGCGCAACGCGATGTTGCAGGCAGTCGATCGCTCGTTCGATCGCTGGCTGTCCACCGGTGTCGCCGCGGCGGGCGCGCTCGATTCGGTGCGCGGCGTGATCGTCGTGCGCTCGGGCGGGGAAGATCGACGCACCCCGTCGGACAGCATCGCGACCTTCGGGATGCTCGTGAGCCGGGCACGACTGATTCACCCCGACCCAGCGTCGCAGACGGCGGATGCGATCTACACGCGTCTGCTCGCGACCTTCTTCCGCCCGACGATCGTGCCCGATCGGGCGACGACGGAGCTGCGCCGCGAGGAAGTGCGTCGCTCGATCCCCGCGGCGAAGTACGACGTTCAGGCCGGCGAGAAGATCATCGGCGCGAACGAGGTCGTCGGGCGTGAGCAGAATGAGAAGCTGCATGCGCTGCACGACGCGGCGGATCGCTACCGCGGATCGGAGCGCGGAGCCCGGCGCGTCGTCGGCGCGGTGCTGTTCGACTTCCTGATCATCGCGCTGCTCGGCGTGACGATCGTCGCCATCCGTCCAGCGATCTATGTCAACTTCCGCTGGCTGCTCGCGGTGGCGGGGATCGCGGCGCTGGTCGTCATCGGTGGCGGGATCATCGCCGCGCAGCGTCCACTGCGACCGGAGCTCGTCCCGGTGGCGCTGGCCGCCGTGCTGCTGAGCGCACTCTTCGACCGCCGACTCAGCCTCATCGCGGCGATGGTCCTGGCGACGCTCGTCGCGGGCCAGAGCGACTTCCGCGGCACCAACGCGCTGTTCATCAATCTCGTCGGCGGAGCGGTCGCGGCGGTGGCCGTCGGCGAGATCCGGCGCCGCAATCAGTCGTATCAGTGGATCGTCGTGATCGGCGGTGCGTACGTGGTCACGGCCGCGGCGATCGGTCTGACGCTCGATCTGCCTTCGCGCGCGATCCTCGTCTCCGCGGGCTTCGGCGTGCTCAACGCGCTCGGCTGCGTGCTGCTCGGCGTTCTGATCCTGCCGATGGCCGAAGCGTTCACCGGGATCGAGACCGATCTGACGCTGCTCGAGTGGTCGGACCTCAACCGTCCGTTGATGCAGCGGCTGAGCCTCGAAGCGCCGGGCACCTACGCCCACACGATCGCGATCGCGAATCTCGCCGAGTCGGCCTGCCGCGCGATCGGCGCGAATGCGCTGCTCGCGCGTGTCGGCGCGTACTACCACGACATCGGCAAGATCGCGCGGCCGCAGTACTTCGTCGAGAATCAGCCGAAGGGACGCAATCCGCACGACGCGCTGCACGCGGGGACGAGCGCGCAGATCATTCGCGATCACGTGCACGAGGGGCTCGCGCTCGCGGCGCAGCACAAGCTCCCGAAGGCGTTGCGCGCGTTCATCACCGAGCATCACGGCACGGGCACCATCACCTACTTTCTGGACAAGGCGCGGAAGAGCGAAGGCGTCGTCGGCAACACCGACGATTTCAGCTACCCGGGCCCGCTCCCGCAGAGCGCCGAAACCGCCGTCGTCATGCTCGCCGACGGCATCGAGGCGGCGACGCGCGTGCTCGCCGAGCCGACGCCGGAGAAGATCCGCAACGTCGTCGAGCACATCGTGCGGCAGCGCATCGAGCAGGGACAGCTCCGCGACGCGCCGCTGACGCTGCGGCAGATCGAAGTCGTGAAGGACGAGTTCACTCGCGTACTGGTGGGCATGTACCACAACCGCATCGAGTACCCGGCGACGGCCGGCGGTGTGACATCGGAGTTTCGCAGCGCATGAGCCTCGACGTTTCGGTGTCCACGAACGGCCTCCGCGTGCCGCTCTCGAAGCTCGCCATCGCCGACGCATCGCGCGCGACGCTCCGCAGCGAGCGCGTGCCGAACGCGCTCGTCTCGATCACGCTGCTCGAGCGCGCGGCGATCGCCCGGATGAACCTCACCCATCTCGCGCATCAGGGTGCGACGGACGTGATCTCGTTCGGCTTCACCCGCGCGACCGACGAGGATCCCGTCGTCGGCGACATCTACATCTGCCCCGACGTCGCGCGGGCGCACGCGCACGAGCGCGGCGTCATCCTGCGCGAGGAGCTGACGCGGCTCGTCGTGCACGGCACGCTGCACATCCTCGGCTACGACCATCCCGAGTCGGAGGAGCGCGAGCAGTCGGATATGTGGCGCCGGCAGGAGCGCGTCGTGCGCCGTCTACTCGCGCGAGCCCGACGATGATGAACGTCTGGCCGTGGCTGGTGGGCGTCCTGGCAGGCGCGGCAGCCACTCTGTTCGCGGCCGCCGATAGCGCGCTGCTCGCCTTCCACGCATCGGAGGTCGAGCCGCCGACGAGCGAAGCATTCGCGGAGCGCGAGCGCCGCCACCGCGCGCTCTCGATGGGGCGCGTGCTCGGATACATCACGTCCGGCGCCGCGTTCGCGAAGGCGCTCGAGCTGTCACATCTCGCGGGGCCGACGCGCGTATTCGTCGTCGTTGCCGTCGCGATCGTGCTCGTGATCTTCACCGAAGGATTCGGCCGCGTCCTGGGGTACTCGAACCCGGCGCGCGTGCACGACCGGATGATGCCGCTCATGCACGCCGTCGCCACGGTGCTGCGTCCGGCCGTCGCCCTCGGCGCGGCGATCGATCGCGCGCTGCTGATCGTGATTCCGATGGTCGCCGACGAGGAAGAGCGGGAGGCGTCGACCGAGCAGTTCCGCGAGGTCGTGACCTCCGAGGCCGACGTCTCTTCGGCGGAAGAGGAGCTGATCCACGGCGTGTTCTCGCTCGGCGAGACGGAAGTCCACGAGGTGATGGTGCCGCGCGTCGACATCGTCGGCGTGGAGGACGTCACCCCCTGGTCCGAGGTGCTCGACCGCATCCGCAGCTCCGAGCATGCGCGCTTCCCGGTCTACCACGAGACGCTCGACGAGGTCACGGGGATTCTCTACGCGAAGGACGTGCTGCCCTCGATCATCGCCGACGAGGAGCCGGCGGGAGGCTGGCTGTCGCTCGCTCGTCCGCCGCAGTTCATCCCGACGTCGAAGCGCATCGACGAGCAGCTGCGCGAGTTCCAGGCGACGCGCACCCACATCGCGATCGTGAGCGACGAGTACGGCGGCACGGCGGGGCTCGTGACGATCGAGGACATTCTCGAAGAGATCGTCGGCGAGATCCGCGACGAGTATGACGTCGAGTCGCCGGAGATCGAACAGGATGGCTCGACACGATATTGGGTCGCCGGACGCCTGTCGCTCGACGAGCTCCAGGAGCGCCTGGGCGTCGACTTCGACGTCGAGGATGTGACGACCGTCGGCGGTCTGGTGTACACGCTGTTCGGCCGCGTGCCGAAATCGGGCGAGGCGATCGCGCGCGGCGGATTCCGGATCGTCGTCGAGCGCGTCCGCCGCCGCCGCATCGAGCGCGTGTACTTCGAGCGCCTCGCCGCCGTCCAGACGCCGGGGGAGGAGGAATGACCCTCAGCCTGCCGCTCGTCGTCTCGCTCATCATCGTCGCGCTCCTCACCGCCGGAGGGATGGCTGTCCGCACGGTGAGCCGGATCTGGCTGCGTCACTGGGCGGAGCGTCAGCTCCGCGGCTCGGCAGCCGCGGTCACCTATCTCGAGCGTCCGCATCGCCTGCTGACGGCGGCGAACGTTGGCGTCGCGCTGACGCTGCTCGCGGCGGGGCTGTTCATCGGCGCGGCCGAGCGTGGAGTGAGCGTCGCATGGAGCGCGATCGCGTTCGCGGGTTTCGTCATTCTCGTCGGACAGCTGATTCCGCGCGCGATCGCGCGGCGCTGGCCGGCGGTGTGCGCGCCGGTCGTGCTGCCGGTGCTCCGAATCGCACAGCTCGTGATGACGCCCGTGATGACCGCGTCGCGCGTCTGGGGACGCCTGTTCGTACACGATCGCGCCGATGCCCCTGAGCCGCCGGAGCGCGACGCGATTCAGGATCTGCTGCGCGAGGGAGAGCTCGAAGGCGTCGGCGAGCGCGAGGAGATCGCGATCATCAGCGGCGTCGTCGAATTCAGCGGCAAGGTCGTGTCCGACGTGATGACCCCGCGCTCCGACATCTTCGCGCTCCCCGACGGCGTCGAGCCGCACGCGCTCGTGAGCCAGATCGCCCAGTCGCGGTACAGTCGCGTGCCGATCTACCACGGCACCCTCGACGCGATCGTCGGCATGGTGCACGCGTTCGACGTGATCAAGGCGTACGGCGAGATGCCGCAGGCGCTGCGTCCGGTCGCCAACACCGCTCCCGACGCTCCGTGCAACGAGCTACTGTTCCGCATGCTTCGGGAACGCCTCCACCTGGCCGTCGTGCAGAAGGATGGACGCACGCTGGGCCTCGTGACACTGGAAGACCTGCTCGAGGAGCTCGTCGGGGACATTCGCGACGAGCACGACGAGCCTGAACCACCCAAGACCACGCGATGACCGCAGTTCCCACCCTCAGTCGCGAGGAGAAGCTCCTCGCCGATTTCGACGCCGGACAGAAGGCCGCATTGGCGCGCGCGGTGAGCATCGTCGAGAATCACCGCGCCGGCTTCGATCGTCTGCTCGCGCGTCTCCAGCCGCGCATCGGTCGCGCGCGTCGCATCGGGCTCACCGGACCGCCGGGCGCGGGGAAGAGCACGATGACCTCGCAGCTCACCCAGGCGTATCGCAACGCGGGGCTCACCGTCGGCGTGATCGCCGTCGACCCCACGTCGCCGTTCACCGGCGGCGCGCTGCTCGGCGATCGCATTCGCATGGAGTCGGTCGCGCTCGATCCGGGCGTGTTCATTCGGTCGATGGCGACCCGCGGCTCGCTCGGCGGTCTGGCCGCAGCGACGCGCGAGGTCGCGGACGTGCTCGACGCATTTGGTATCGATCGGATACTAATTGAGACCGTCGGCGTCGGGCAGAGCGAGCTCGATATCGCGCGCACCGCCGACACGAGCATGGTCGTGCTCGTGCCCGAGTCGGGCGATTCGATCCAGACGCTCAAGGCCGGCCTGATGGAGATCGCCGACGTCTTCGCCGTGAACAAGGCCGATCGTCCGGGCGCCGACCGCCTGCGCAACGAGCTCGAGCTGATGCTCGGGCTGCGCAGCGGCCATACGCTCAAGAACGTCCCGGCCCACCACGGCGTAGACCTTGGGCGGGCGATGACGAAGGACGAACAGATGGCGATGAACCCGGGGCGCGCCGCCCGGGCCGCGGCGAAGGAAGAGCATCCGGAATCGTGGACGCCGCCCGTCCTGCGTACGGTCGCGCAGAAGGGCGAGGGGATCGACGAGGTCGTCGCCGCGCTCGACCGGCACTTCGGCTATCTTGACGAGAGCGGGGATCTGGGTCGCCGCCGGCGCGCGCGGTTGCGCGAGCGGGTGGTGGACGTCGTTGAAGGACGGGTCCGGTCCCGGCTGTGGACGGACGCGGGAACGAATCAGTGGCTGGACGAGCAGCTCCCGGCGCTCGAATCGGGTTCGACGAATCCCTTCGACGTCGCCGACGCGCTGCTCGCACGCAGTGGTGAACTTCTGACGAACAACCAGGGCCGATAGCCTATGACGTCGACGAGAGAATTCGCCGAGAAGAGCGAGCTGGAAGAACAGCGCGCGGAGCTCGAGCGGCTGCGCGCCGAAGTTGCCGACTGGCGACGCCGCTACGAGAAGGGCGAAGTGCGCGACATTGCGTACACGAACTCCGCCAAGGAAGTCGAGCCACTCTACACGGCGCTCGACGTCGATCCGCAGTCGGCCGAGAACCTCGGCGTGCCGGGCACCTATCCGTACACGCGCGGCATCCATCCGACCGGCTATCGCGGCAAGCTTTGGACGATGCGCCAGTTCGCCGGCTTCGGCAGCGCCAGGGACACGAACGCGCGGTTCAAGTTCCTGCTTCAGCAGGGACAGACCGGCCTCTCGACGGCATTCGATTTCCCGACGCTGATGGGCTACGACTCGGACCATCCGCGCTCGCTCGGTGAAGTCGGCAAGACCGGCGTCGCGATCTCGAGCCTCGACGACATGGAGGTCCTGTTCGACGGCATTCCGCTCGATCAGGTCTCGACGTCGATGACGATCAACGGCCCGGCGATCATCCTCTGGGCGTTCTACATCGCCGCCGCCGAGAAGAAGGGAATCTCCCCCGACAAGCTTCGGGGAACGATTCAGAATGACATCCTGAAGGAGTACATGGCGCAGCACGCGTGGTGCTTCCCGATCGAGCCCGCGCTGCGTCTGATCGTCGACTGCTTCGAGTGGGGCGCCAAGCACGCGCCGCTCTGGAACACGATCTCGATCTCCGGCTACCACATCCGCGAAGCCGGCGCCACCGCGGCGCAGGAGCTCGCGTTCACGCTCGCCGACGGCTTCACGTA
>CBHWBX010000016.1:0-20491 GCA_966111935.1 uncultured Gemmatimonadaceae bacterium | reverse complement strand
ACGTCGGGACATCGACCGAGCGCTCGATCGCGCGGTCCCGCGCCGCCGCCGTCATCCGCGGCTCGGTGGTGCGATGCCCCGGCTCCGACCGCCGCGTCTCCGCGGGCTCGTGCGACGCTTCTCCCGCCGCCCCCTTCATCGGATCGCGCAGCGCCGCGCCGATGCGCGCGGCGTAGGCGTCGAGCAGCGTCCGATCCGGCATCTGCGACCCGTTGAACGGGAGCGGGATGTCGAACCCGTCCCCCTCGCGCCGCGGGATGATGTGCACGTGATAGTGCGGCTCGTCCTGCCCCGCCGCCTTCCCGCTGTTCACCACGATGTTGAGATCGTCGGACCCCGTGACCTGACGCACCGCGTTGGCGATCCGCATTGTCACCTGAAACAGGTGCATGCCGATTTCCTGCGGCACATCGAGCAGCGACTCGTAGTGCTCGCGCGGCACAACGAGCACGTGGCCGTTGTTCACCGGCTGAATGTCCATGAAGGCGATCGCGTCCGCATCTTCATGGCAGATCGACACTTCGGCGGCCCCGCGGATCAGGTCGCAGAAGGTGCAGTGGTCGTGCGCCGAATGGGTCTCCATACCATTCGTAAACGCACATGGAATGCCACACTCCGCCTCGGACTTCAGCCGCGGAGCCCGCCGGCCGAAACTCGGGGTGATGAGCTTCTGGCCCGCGCAGATCCCCCTCGCCGTCCACGCCTGGCTGCCCCTGAGCCTGGCGGTGTTCGTGCCGCTCGCCGTCCTCGCGATCCTCGTTCCGATCTCGCGGCGCGGCGGTCGCTCGATCGCGACGGTCCTCGCGCTACGCACCGTGATGTTCCTCGGCGTGGGCTTCGCCATCCTCGTCGCCGTCGCCGCGGTGTCGGTGGTCCATACCGGACTCGGCGAGCTGCGCCAGCGCAATGAAGCGGAAGTGCGCACCCTCGCGCACGAGCTCCAGAGCGTGCCGCGCAATCTGTTGCCCGTCGAAGCCCAGCTTCGCTTCGCGCTCTTCCGCGCGAAGCAGGCGAACGTGGCGTTCGTCGCGCTCGGCGACGGCGACGCGTGCGGCACGGGCTGCATGCTCAGCACCGTCGATCGCGGATTGAGCGCGAGCGCGGTCAAGCGACGCCTTGCCGGCAACTGGCCGACGACGAGCGGCAGCGAGAACACGGTCTCTCTCAACGGCCGTCCGTTCCTGCTCGTCGCCGAGCCGCTGTTCGACGGCGTGGACGTCCGCAACATGATCGTCGCCGGCATCGACGCCGAGTATCTCGTCGAGCAGGCGACGCGCACGGCGTGGGTGCTGCTCGCGATCGGCTACGGGCTGCTCCTGCTCGTCGGCTGGAGCTCGTGGCAGCAGCTCCATTCGTCGCTCGGCGCGCGCATCGACGCGATCACCGCGCAGGTGAAGAATCGCAACGCCGACGAGCCGATCGAGACGCTCAAGCTCGACGGCGAGGAGCTGCGCGAGCTCGCCGACAGCGTGTCCGCGTACATCAAGGCGACGATCGAGGAACAGAAGTCGAGCGACGAGCGGTATCGCCGCCTCGTCGAGCTCGCGCCCGACGGCGTGATCATGTGCTCGAAGACGAGCATCAAGTTCGCGAACACGGCGGCGCTCCAGCTCACCGGCGCGCGCTCGCGCTACGACGTGATCGGCGTGCCGATCGACCAGTTCCTGGAGTTCGAGGGACGCCCTGCGGAGATCTCGAGCGCGCCGCGCGCCGGCCGCTGGAAGCGCATCGACGGAACGGTGCTGCATGTCGAGGTCGCCGAGATCGCCGACGCGCGCGACGGAACGGCGCAGTATCTCGTGCGCGACGTAACCGCGCGCCGCGAGCGCGAGGCCGCGCTCGCGCACCGCGCCGAGCACGACTCGCTCACCGGTCTGGTAAATCGCGCGCGCTTCGAGGCACGCCTCCACGAGCTCCTCGAGCCGGGCTCGACGTCGCAGCGACTCGGTCCGTCGCGGCAGATCGCCGTCCTGTTCATCGATCTCGACGGATTCAAGCCGGTCAACGACAAGTTCGGCCACGCCGCGGGCGACGCCGTGCTCGTCGCGGTCGCCGAGCGTTTGCGCGACTCGACGCGCGGCAGCGATCTCGTGGCCCGGCTGGGCGGCGACGAGTTCGCGGTGCTGCTCGAGGTCCGTGACCACGACGAAGTCACCCAGGTGTCGCAGCGCATCCTCGCGTCGCTCGGGCGGCCGATCGTGTTCGACGACGTCGAGCTGCGCGTCGGCGCGAGCATCGGCACGGCGGACACCCAGGTCGGCGGTGAACAGCCTGCCCTTTCGGCGGCCGAACTGCTCCGTCAGGCCGATGCGGCGATGTATTCCGCCAAGGCGAGCGGCGGCAACCGCTTCGATTCACGTCGTCGCCCGCGCGTCGCCTGATCGGGATTTGTACCTTCGGCTGACAATAGCGGCGTCATATGACATGGCTCCGCGCGCCATATTAGTTTCCGATCCATGGCTACTACGACGAAGGCCGAGCGCAAATCAGCGGCGGGGCTCAGCCGCGAGCAGCTCGTCGGTGCATATCGTACGATGCTCCTTTCGCGTCGACTCGACGACAAGGAGATCCAGCTCAAGCGTCAGAACAAGATCTTCTTCCAGATCTCCGGCGCTGGTCACGAAGCCATCATGACCGCCGCAGGCTTCGTCCTGCGTCCGAGTTATGACTGGTACTATCTCTACTATCGCGACCGCGCGCTCTGTCTCCAGCTCGGCATGACCGGCGAGGAGATGCTGCTCTCGGCCGTCGGCGCGGCGAGCGACCCCAATTCGGGCGGCCGCCAGATGCCGAGCCACTGGGGCCACAAGAAGACGAACATCGTCTCGACCTCGTCGCCTACGGGAACGCAGTTCCTCCAGGCGGTCGGCTCGGCCGAAGCCGTCATCCGCGCGAAGCAGCTCGGGATCACCGAGGGCTTCGAGAAGGATGAAGTGGTGCTCTGCACCACCGGCGACGGCACGACCAGCGAGGGCGAGTTCTGGGAGGCGTTGAGCAACGCCTCGAACCTCAAGGCGCCGGTCGTCTTCCTCGTCGAAGACAACGGCTACGCGATCTCCGTTCCGGTCGAGGTCAACACGCCGGGCGGCAGCATCTCGAAGCTCGTGACGCAGTTCCCGGGTCTGTACGTCGAGGAAGTCGACGGCTGCGACCTCGTGGCGAGCTACCAGGCGATGCAGCGCGCCGTCGAGTACGCGCGCAAGCGCAAGGGTCCAGCGCTCGTACACGCGCACGTGATCCGTCCCTACTCGCACTCGCTCTCCGACGACGAGCAGCTGTACAAGCCGGAGGCCGAGCGTCAGGAAGAAGCGAGCCGCGATCCGGTGACGCAGTACCCGAAGTGGCTCGTCGCCGAAGGCTACGCGACGGAAGCCGAGATCGCGAAGATCCAGGAAGAAGTCGAAGCCGAAGTCGTCGCCGCCACGGACGCCGCGCTCGCCGCGGAGCAGCCGGGCCCCGAGACGGTCTACAACCATCTCTACTCGATGGACGTCGATCCGACCGGCGAATCGTTCGATACCGAAGACGATCCGCAGTTCTCGGGCAACGAGACGACGATGGTCGAGCTGATCAACGCGGCGATGCGCGACGAGATGCGCCGCAACGACAAGATCCTCATGTTCGGCGAGGACGTCGCCGACGTCTCGCGCGAAGAGTACCTCGGCAAGGTCAAGGGCAAGGGCGGCGTCTTCAAGGTGACGCACGGCCTACAGAAGGAATTCGGCTCGGCGCGCGTCTACAACTCGCCGCTCGCCGAAGCGACGATCATCGGTCGCGCGATCGGCCTCGCCGTGCGCGGCTTCAAGCCGGTCGTCGAGGTCCAGTTCTTCGATTACATCTGGCCCGCCTACATGCAGCTTCGCGACGAGCTCGCGACGATGCGCTGGCGGTCGAACGGCGAGTTCTCGGCGCCTGTGGTCGTGCGCACGACGTACGGCGGCTACATTCGCGGCGGCATCTACCACTCGCAGACGGGCGCGTCGCTGTTCACGCACTGCCCGGGTCTGCGTGTCGTCTGCCCGGCGACGGCGCTCGACGCCAACGGCCTCCTCCGCACGGCGATCCGTTCGGAAGACCCGGTGATCTTCCTCGAGCACAAGCACCTCTACCGCCAGACGTACAACAAGGCGGCGTATCCCGGCCCGAACTTCATGATTCCGTTCGGGAAGGCGAAGAAGGTGCGCGAGGGCACGGACGTGACGATCGTGACGTACGGCGCGACCGTGCAGCGCGCGTTCGCCGCGGCGAACCAGCTCGCCGACGAAGGGATCTCGGCCGAAGTGATCGACCTCCGTACGCTCTCGCCGTGGGACGAGGAGATGGTGTACGAGTCGGTGAAGAAGACGAGCCGCGTGATCGTGCTGTACGAGGACTCGCTCCAGTGGGGCTACGGCGCCGAGATCGCGGCGAAGATCGCCGACGATTGCTTCGCGTGGCTCGACGCGCCGGTGAAGCGCCTGGCGTCGGCGGACACGTGGGTCGGTTACGCGCCGAAGCTCGAAGACGCGATCCTCCCGCAGATCGAGGACGTGAAAAACGCCTGTCGCGAGATCATGAGCTTCTAAGTTCACTGATTTCAGCGAACTATATTGATGGGCCCGCCAAAAGCGGGCCCATCTTTTTGCGTTTTATGTGATATAGATCACATAGAAATCGTGACGAAGCCGGTTGACTCCGTGATGACCCAGAGCACAAACTATCTCGCTGCGCACCAACAGTTTGGCGCTTCCGGCCAGCCAGTCCGGAGGCGCGCGTTTTTTCCGCGCACCCCCGTCGTCCCGATGCGTTTTCCCATCCGTTCATTTGCGACGCTGGTGATGATGGTCGGCGTCGCGACCTGCTCCGACACACCGATCGCGGCGGTAAAGACCGGCACGTCGCCGTCGACGCGCTTTGGTATCGGCCAGATCGCGCTGGCGCCGGTCTTCTCGAAATCGGCGCAGTACGCGGCGGCCCATGTCGCCGATTTCCCGACAGTTCGCTTCGACAGCGTTCGCGTCGTCATTCGCGGCGTCCCTGACACGACGCAGATCGTCAAGGACACCACGGTGTTCTTCGACGTCAACTCGGCCGAGCTGTCCCTGGAGCTCGATGTTCCGGTCCAGAACGACGGCCAGAAATTCCAGGCGGCGATGGACTATCGCGGGCCCGCCGGCGTGGTGTATCACGGCGTCCAGGTCGTGCAGTCGCACCGGCCCGACCAGCCGGCGCCGGTGCAGCAGCCGATCTTCATCGACTACGTGGGCGTCGGCTCGTTCGTGAAGTCGATCACCGTCGCGCCGCTCACGCTGAGCCTCTCCGGTAATCAGTGCGGCGCGCTGACGGTCACCGCGGTCGATGCGAACAACAGCCCGATCTCCGTTCCGCTCGCCTACACGACCTCGGACGCCGGGATCGCGACGGTCAGCAACACGGGACTCGTCCAGGCGCAAAACCGCCGCGGCACCGCGACGATCACGGTCAGGACGCCGACGCAGGCCTTCGACAACGCGGCGGTGTCGGTGACCCTGCCGCCGTCGGCGATCAATACCGCGAGCGGCAGCGGCCAGAGCGGCCGCGTCGGAGCGACGCTCGCGAATCCGGCCGTGGTGCAGGTGGTGGCGTCCGACGGCATCGGCGTCGCCGGCGTGAACGTGATCTTCGCCGCCCCCACGGGCGGCAGCGTCTCGCCGACGACGGCAACGACCGACGCCAACGGCCGCGCGTCGACGACGATGAAGCTCGGCACGACGGCGGGACCGCAGGGATTCACCGCCACGGCAGTCGGTCTGAGCACCGCAATCAACGTCACGGCGACGCCGGGCGATCCGAGCGCGATGGCGATCGTCGCCGGCAACAATCAGACGGACTCGGTGCGGGCCGTGCTCGCGCCGCTGAGCGTGCGCGTCAGCGATTCGTTCAACAATCCGGTGAGCGGCGCGACCGTGAGCTGGACCAAGTCGGGGGGCGGCGCGCTCGCGAATTCGACGACGACGACGAACGGCGACGGCGTCGCGACGAACGGCTACTCGCTCGGCGCCGCGGTCGGCACCGAAACGGTCACCGCGAGCGTCGGCAGCGTCACGTCGACGTTCACCTTCACGACCACCGGCGGACGTCCGGCGTCGATCGTCGCCGTCTCGGGCAACGGGCAGAGCGGAAAGATCTCGCAGCCCCTCCCCAACCCGGTCGTCGTGAAAGTCGCCGATGCCTCGGGCAACCCGGTGCGCGATGCGGCGATCACGTGGACCGCACAGAACGCGACGATCACGAGCACGACGCCGAGCGATGCGGCCGGGCAGGCGTCGGCGGCCGTGACGCTCGGGCGCGCCAGCGGCTCGGCGACCGTCACCGCGGCGATCGCGAGCGGCCCGACGGTGACGTTCACGGCGACCGCGCAGCCGGGCGCGCCGGCGGCGATCGTCTTCGCCGCGCAACCGGCGAACGGCATCGCGGCCCAGCCGCTCGCGGCGGTTCGCGTGTCGCTGCGCGACGCGGGGAACAACGCCACCGAGGGCACCGTGACGATCGCCCTCGCCGGCAATCCGGGGGGCGCGACGCTCGGCGGCTCGCTGTCGCAGCCGACCAGCGACGGCGTCGCGACGTTCAGCAATCTGACGATCAACCGCGCGGCCAACGGCTATACGCTGCGCGCGTCGAGCAATGGTCTCACGGCGACGAGCACGGCGTTCAACGTGACGGCTGGTTCGGGCTCGGGGCTGACGATCGTCGCCGGCAACCAGCAGTCGGCGACGGTCAACACCGCGGTGGCGACGCCGCCGTCGGTGAAGCTCGTCGACGCGGCGAACAATCCGGTCGCCGGCGCGAGCGTGACGTTCGCGCCAGCGATGGAGAGCGGATCGGTCGTTCCGGCGACACGCGTCGTGACGACGAACGAGCAGGGCATCGCGACGCTGACGAGCTGGACGCTCGGTAAGAAGGCGGGGACGCAGACGCTCGTGGCATCGACGGAGAGCGGGCAGTTGGCGACGTTCACGGCTGACGCGAAGGCCGGAAACGCGAACAAGCTCGTGCTCAAAACGTCGCTCCAGTCGTCGGTTACTCCGGGCGCTCTGCTTTCGCCGCAGCCGACGATTCAGGTGACGGACGAATTCGGTAACGCGGTGCCGGCGGGGCAGATGCAGGTCAGTGTCCTGCCCACTTCGACAACGGTGATTCCGGGTGGAACGACGTCGCTGTCGCTCGATCCGGCGAGCGGATCGGCGACGTTCACAGATCTCAAATTGAACGGCACGGGAACGACACGGTTGGTGTTCACGGAGGGCAGTGGACGGATCAAGCCGGATACGTCGAACACAATCAGCCTGTCGGGAGGATCGGTGGCGGTTTCGCTGCGCCTGGTCCCGGCGACGCAGACGGCATTCACGTTCACTGCCGGACAGCCCGTGACTCTTCCGCAGGTGCAGGTCGTCGATGCGCAGGGGAATGGTGTCGCCAGCGTGACGGTTCGCGCCGAAGTCGACAGCGGGACCGGACCGGGCGCCAGAGTCATCGGCACGAACAGTTTCGTCTCGGACGGTTCGGGTTTCGTCTCGTTGACGCAGCCACCGGCGACTACGGCCGGCGTCTATCAACTCCTCGCTACGAGCGACGGGATTCACGATACGCTGAAAGTGACGGCGACGGTGAACCCGGGCCCGGCGTACAAGGTGTCATTCGCGAATCGTTCGGCGCTGCAGACGACCGTCAAGTCCGACTCGGCGTTCTCGCCGCAGCCGAAGATCCAGATCGTCGATCAGTACAAGAACGCGGTCGCGATGTCGGGAGTGAACGTCGTCCTCTCGGCGGTAACGCTGAGCGGCTCCTCAGCGATTCGCGGAACTGCCGCACACTTGCTCGATGCATCGGGCGGCGGGACGTACAGCGACATCTCCGTGAGCGGCAGTGGTACGATGCGCCTCGTTGTCACGGTCGCGAGCGGTGCCACGCTCGCGCCGGATTCGTCGGACGCGATCACCGTTACGGCTTCCAGCGGAAGCGCTGCGGCGAGCATCGAACGCTCAGGCGCTGCGAGCTTCAGCGGGGTGGTGGGCACTTCGCTCACCACGCTGCCGGCAGTTCTCGTAAAGAATTCGGCGGGTAGCCCGGTCGCAGGAACGATGATCGTCTTCACGATCGCGACCGGCACGAGCACGGGCAATCGCACGGCGGACACGGTCACGACGAACAGCAATGGGATCGCGACCTTGTCGGCTTGGAAACTGCCAACGTCTGTCGGCACCGATACGGTGACGGCGCGTCCGGCAACAGGCTCGCTTACGGGCTCGCCGGTCACGTTTACGGCGAGCGCCGTTGCCGGCAGCATCGTCTCTCTGGAGTTCGAGAGCGGGCACGGGCTCCCAACGGCGGGGTTCGTGAACGACGCGAGCTACAGTAACCATCTCCAGCTTGTCGCCAGGGACACCTACCGTAATCGAATTCCTGGACTGATCATCGACGCGACCACCGAAAGTTCCGGCAGTTCCACGTCGAGCATGCGGCGGCCAGGTCCCGCCGAAAACCTCTTGCTGTTCTCGCAGCCACAGAAATTCGTCACCGATACTACGGCAACGACGGACGCGAGCGGCGTCGCCGATTTCGGCAACGTGAAGTTCCGGGGCCAAACAGGATCGCTTCGGCTTCTGTTCATCGAGCGTTCGACCGGCCGTCCCTTCCGATTCACTTCGTCATTGCTGCATGGAGCAGCCGCAAAGGCGATCTGTATGGCGTCGCTTCCCGGAACCGTGCGGACTGGGCATCGCATGTCGGTCTTGCCGAAGCTTGAGATCAGAGATGTCGACAGCAATCTCGTCGACAACGCTACAGTCACTCTATCCGCTACGGCGGGATCGGTCACGTCGACGAACACGACCGACTCGACTGGTCAAGTAAGCGCGTTGAGCTGGAATGTGCGTGGCCGCCCAGGTGAAGATTCCGTCAAGGTCAATGGCGCGAACGGTGGGTGCCACGTCCGCGCCGCCGACGCGAAGCGCATCAAGCTTTCGGTCACGTCACTGGCCCGACAGAAGAACGGTCGCCTGATCCCGTCGATCGATGCATCGGTGGTCGATTCCACCGATACGGAGCTCGAGGATGAGGCATTCTCGGTCGTGGCGGAAGCGCGTCCGCAGCAGGGGAAGGCCATCAACATCAACCGGACGAAGTTGAGCAACAATCACGGGCGCGCGACGTTCGACAGCTTGACAGTCGACGCTGAAGAGCAAACCGGCGCCTATCTGAAGTTCTCGTCGACCGTCGACACTTTGACGCTTCGAGACTCGCTGTCCTTCGATGTCGAAATGGGTGATCCCGAAGCGCTCGGCGCCGTTGGCGCTACCACCGCGCACGGCGCCGTGGGCACGTTGGTAGGCGGAACGTTCAAGGTTCAGGTGAAAGACCACGGAAACCGCAACAACGTCAACTCCGCCACGAATACCGTGACGTGGACGACAACAGGCTGCACGGACATTACCTTCCGCCTTCCCACTTCCGACGCAGTGAATGGAATCGCCTCGTCACCGGAGATTGTGATCGCGGCAGGCTTTACCTCAATCGCATATCCAAGTGGCTGCACTATCACCGCATCTGCGCCAAGCCTCAGCGGCGGTGTGACATTCACCGTTACGCCATAGCACTCCGTCGCTACACAAGCAAAAGGGTCCGCCTCGCGCGGACCCTTTTCTTTTGCTTGTAATCGCGAGCAGGCGATCCCTCTACCGGATTGGCTTCACCCGCCACTTCGCCACATCGATCGCGGCTGCCGAATCGCCGCCCATCAACGGTTCAGGCTTGTAGTCGGCCGGAAGCACGAGCACTGCCGGATCCACCGGCACCCGCCGGACGTCACTCACCTCGGAGCTCTGCTGCGACTCGGCCATCTGCCCCGGGCCCGCATTGATCCGCGTCGTCGACACCGTCCGCAACGGCACCGTGTGCGCGAGCCGCCGCGACACCGAGTCGACGCGCGCCGAGAGCTCCTTGAACATTCCTGTCATCCCGCCGCCGGTGAACGCGTTCGAGCGAAGCAGCGGATTGGGCGGCAGATCCGGGATGGCGCCCGTCCAGTACTCGGTCACGGTCTCCGAGCCGATGCGCTGCTGCACGATCCCCGCATCCATCGCCATGTTGAACGCCATCGTCAGCCGGTACCGCTGTGTCGCGACGCCGGAGATCGTATCGCCGCGGCCGATGCTGTCGAGTGTCACCTTCTCATCCGACAGACGGATCCGGAATCCGAGCGAGTCGAGCCGCGCGATCGCGCGGTTCTGCATGTCGCGCGTCACCGGCGTGAACGTCTTCGACGCCGGATGGACGACCAGGATGTCCGTCGAGTCGTAGAGGAGATAATCGCCCTTCGCGAACAGCCCCTCGACCGCGCCGTCGATGATGTCCATGCGGCCGCGCGCCGGCAGCGACAGCGCGTGGCCGGTGTATCCCTGCGCACCGGCGCCGCCGGTGATGCCGGGCATCGCGCCTGGTGCGCTGCCGGTGACGCGAATCGTGTAGCTGAACCCCGGGCGTGTCTGTGCGCCAGCCGCCGACGCGAGCGCGACCGAGCTCACGAGGATGACGCGCGCGAGTCCACCGAGCTGAAGTGCCATATCTATGAAGCGTGCGACTTCCGTGCCTTTACTGCTCGTGAACGATCCGCCCGCCGACCGCGGTCATCACCACCCGCGCGTCGCGGATCGTCTCCGGAGCCACGCGCGTGATGTCGCGATCGATGACCGCGAAATCGGCGAGCATCCCGCGGCGCAGCATCCCCTTCTCCGCTTCCTCGAACGAGGCGAACGCGGCATCGGTGGTGTAGCCGCGCAACGCCTCCTCGACGCGGATGCGCTGCTCGGGAATCCAGCCGTCGGGATTGCGATCGTCGAGGGTGCGCCGCGTCACCGCGGCATAGATCCCCTCGAGCGGCGTCGCCGGCGCGACGGGCCAGTCGCTGCCCATCGCCAGCCGCGCCTTCGCGTCGAGCAACGCGCGAAACGCGTACGTCATCTTCGCGCGCTCGGCGCCGATCACCTTCTCGGCCCAGCGCCCGTCGTCGATCGCGTGATACGGCTGCACGCTCGCGATCACGCCGAGCTCGGCGAAGCGCGGCAGATCGGCGGGCGCGACGTGCTGCGCGTGCTCTATACGGAAGCGGCGATCGCGCGCGCCGTTCTCGCGCGCCGCGCGCTCGTAGACGTCGAGCTGAAGGCGAATCGCGCGATCGCCGATCGCGTGCACGATCATGTGCAGTCCCGCCGCATCCGCGCCGGCGGTCCACGCATACATGTCGTCCGTCGAGTTCACGAGCAGCCCGACGTCGTTCGGCGCATCGGTGAACGGCTCGAGCATCGCCGCCGTGTGCGAGCCGAGCGATCCGTCGACGAAGCCCTTGAGCGCGCCGATGCGCAGCCAGTGGTCGCCGCGCCCGGCGCGCGCGACGCGATCGCGCAGGCGCTCCCACGTCTGGATCTGCACCGCCGCATAGATCCGCGTGCGCAGATCCCCCCGCGCATGCGCGCGCTCAAACGCCGCGAGATCCTCCCACGTGCCCATGTGATGCACCGACGCGACGCCGTTGCTCGCGACGTAGCGCATCGCCGCGTCGAGCGCGGCACGTTCCTGCGCCTCGGTCAACGGCGGCACGATCCGATCGACGAGCTGCTCGGCGTTGTCCTTGAAGATCCCCGTCGGCTCGCCGTTCGGATCGCGGACGATCGTTCCGCCGTCGACGTCGGGCGTGTCGCGCGTGATCCCGGCAAGGCGAAGCGTCACGCCGTTCGCGACCGACATGTGATGGTCGAGCCGGCTCAGCCAGACCGGATGCTCGGGCGTGACCGTGTCGATCCAGTCGCGATGCGGAAGCTCGCCTCCCCACCACTCGTGATCCCAGTCGCCGTTGGTGATCCACGTTCCCGGCGGGACGGTCTTCGCGAAGTCGGCGATGCGCCGCACGAACTCCTCGCGCGTCCGCGCATCGCGCAGCTGCACCGACGCGAGCCCGACGCCCCCTTCGAGAAAGTGAATGTGCGAATCGATGAACGCGGGCACGACCATCATGCCGCCGGCGTCGATGAGACGCGTCGACGGTGCGACCAGCTTGCGGACCTCGGCGCTCGAGCCGACGGCGGCGAGCCGCTCGCCGGACGTGGCGATCGCGTCGGCCCACGGGCGGCGCGGATCGCCCGTCCACACGCGCGCGTTGACGACGGCGAGCGTCGGCGGCCCGCTGGGAGCCTGATCTGGGCGGTTCATGGTACGGATGATAGCTTGGTCGAGAACGGCTCGGCCCTCCCACGAACGTCTCGTCCCCGCGCCCGCGGCCTGTCCCTCCCGATGCGACATCTTTCGTCGTGATGCCCCGACCGATGACGCCCGCCGGCGCGCGAGTCACCCAGGCCGCGCGCGTCCTCACGGCGTGGCTCGCGTTCATCGCCCTCCTTTGCCTTCTCACGACCACCCTCTCGGCCGAGCGCGGCTTCGAGTTCGGGCCGGTGGAGCTGGGCGGCGCGCTGCTCTGGACGGCGCTCACCTTCGCGATCCTGGCGTATCATCGGTACCTGCGCGCGCGGATCCAGAATCTGCTGCTGCTCGCCGCCGCGCACCTGCCGCTGCTCGTGCTGGCGTCGCTCTCCGACGCGTGGACGACGGCGTCGGCGGTTCGCGTCTTCTCGCATAGCGAGTCGAAGCTCGGCATACTCGGCCTCGTCGTCTACTACCTCGACTTCGACCTCGTCGCCTATGCCGCGGTCGTCGCGATCGCCGAGATCGGGCTCGTGCGGCGCGTGCTCGCGGCTCGCCAGCGGCAAGCGGAACGGCTCGAGCGCTCGATCGCGCGCGCGCGGCTCGACTACCTCGAGGCGCAGCTCCAGCCGCACTTCCTCTTCAACTCCCTCGGCGCCGTCTCGGAGCTCGCCTACGACGCACCGGCGACGGCGACGCGCGTCCTCCATCAGCTCGCGTCGATCTTCCGCACCGCGCTCGGCAGAAAGACCGACGAGATCACGCTCGGCGAGGAGATCGTCGGGATCGAGCCGTATCTCGACATCCAGCGCATTCGCTTCGCCGACTGGCTGACGATCGACTATCGCATCGACGACCACGCGGTCGATTGCATGGTGCCGCGCTTCGTGCTGCAGCCGCTGATCGAGAACGCGATCCGTCATGGACTGAGCGGCCGGCACGCCGCGGGGACGATCGAGATCTCGGCGACGGTGATCGAGGACACGCTCGTCATTCGCGTCGCCGACAACGGCGTCGGCCTCGTCGACACGAGCTCGGCGCGCGGACACGGCATCGGCCTCGCCAACGTCCGCGACCGTTTGCGCATTCTCTACGGCGACGACGAGAGCCTGACGCTCAACAGCAACGCGGACGGGGGCGCGGTCTCCGAGCTCCGCATTCCGGCGCGGCAACGCTCGGCCGCGACTCCCGTCGACGCATCGGAGCCGCAGATCGTCGAGTCGCTGCGCGCGCTGCGCATGCCGAAGCTCTTCCGCCATCGCGGGCTCACGATGGCCGCGATCTGGATCGCGGCGGGGCTCGTGTGGACGCAGCAGAGCTTCATCTATCTCTCGATCCGCGAACGGCTCGGCACCGCGACGTGGACGTCGATCGCGATCAACGACATGTGCTCGGCCGCGGTATGGGCGCTCCTCACCCCGATCGTGCTCCATCTCACCGCGGTCTTTCCGCTCCGCCGCCGCGGTCTCGCCTGGCGCGCGTCGGCGTACGCGGTCTTCGCCGGTCTGGTCGTGGCGATCCACCATCTCGTCTGGCAGCGCGTCGTCGCGCCGGGGCGCTCGGTGTTCACGCTCCAGAACGAGATGTCGCTCGTCGTCGGATTCCTCATCGTCTGCGTGGTGATCGCGATCGGACATCGCGATCTGCTGCGCGCCTGGCTGCGCGATCGCGAGTCGAGCGCCGAGCGCTTGCGCGCCGAGCTCGATGAAGCGCGCCAGCGCGCGGTGAAGCTCCAGCAGATTCCGCCGGTGCTGCTCCGCTCTCTCGACGGCATCGCCGATACGGCGCGCCGCGATCCGGCGCTCACCGAACAGCAGCTCACCCGCCTCGCCGATTATCTGCGCCTCGCGCTCGAGTGCACCGACGCGCGCGGCATCACACCCGAGCGCGAGCGCGCGCTCGCGGCCGCCGTCGCCGAGCTCGAAGCGATCGGCGCCTGCTCCGTCTCTCTCTCCGCCTGACCATGCTCACCGCCATCGTCGCCGACGACGAGAAGCTTGCCCGCCGTCGTCTCGTCCGACTCATCGAGGAAACCGGCGAGGCCGAAGTCGTCGCCGCCTGCGCCGGCGGACGCGAAGCCGTCGAACAGACGCTCGCGTTGCAGCCGAAGCTCCTCTTCCTCGACGTGCAGATGCCCGACCTCGACGGCTTCGGCGTGCTGCGCGAGATCGCCGGGCGCGCGTCGCCGGCGACCGTCTTCGTCACGGCGTTCGACCAGTACGCGGTGCGCGCCTTCGAGGTGCACGCGGTCGATTATCTCCTCAAGCCGTTCGACACCGCGCGCTTCAAGGATGCGTTCTCGCGCGCGCGTGACCGCACGAGCAGCGGCGCGCGCAACGCCGGCAACGAGGACGAGCGCATGCGCGCGCTCCTCGCCGACTACATCGCCGGCGCGCAGCAGCCGGCGAAGCAGACGCTCGACCGCGTCGCCGTGCGCGTCGACGGCGTGCTGAAGGTCGTCCGCACCGCCGATGTCGATTTTCTCGAGACCGACGGCAACTACATCCGCCTGCACGTCGGCGCGGCGAACCATCTGCTCCGCATGACGTCGGCCGCGCTCGAGCCACAGCTCGACTCTCGGGCGTTCATCCGCATCCACCGCCGCTTCATCGTGAACGTCGACCGCATCGTCGAAGTGCAGCCCTGGTTCGCCGGCGACGCGATCGTCGTCCTGCGAAACGGTGGGAAGCTGCGCGTCTCACGCACGTACCGCGAACGCCTCCATGCGCGGCTCGGTGCGCGTGGAGATGTCGAGACTGAATAGTCGAACTGCAAACAGCTTCACCGCAGGGGCGGGGGCGGGGCGCCGTTCTTTTGTACATTCATTCTTTTGTTTCTTTCGCCGTTTGCAGTTCTCTGCGGCCCTCTGCGTCTCTGCGTCTCTGCGGTGAGCAGTTGAAGATCATGCCTATTTTGCGGCAGGCTTCGCGATGTGGAACGTGAACGGCTGCTCGACCCACTGCCGCACCTTCTTCGTGCCGATCTTCGCCGGCTGGAAGCGCATGGACGGGAGCACCTCGCGCACCGACTTCGCGAACAGCGGGTGCGACGCGAGCAGGATCTCGAGGGTCTCCGGGTCGGCGAATCCGGTCGTGTCGACGACGTAGCGCACCCGCACCATCCCCTCGATGTTCTGCTTGAGCAGCTCCAGCGGATACGCCGGGGCGGCGCTGCTCGCCGAGCGCATCACGGC
Organism: uncultured Gemmatimonadaceae bacterium; assembly: GCA_966111935.1. Lineage (GTDB taxonomy): Bacteria > Gemmatimonadota > Gemmatimonadetes > Gemmatimonadales > Gemmatimonadaceae > JAQBQB01. Next base: position 5,088 of record CBHWBX010000016.1, on the reverse strand, counting down.
CGAGTCCACTTCGAGGATCGTGTAGACCGAATCCTCGGAGACGTCGCTGTTGCCGGCCGCGGCGTCCTTCGCCGCCGTGTCCGGAGGCGTGCCCGCGGAGAGCGAATGCTCCGTCAGTCCGATCGGCTTTGCCGTGTCGAACTCGATCGGACCGGGACCGAGGCCCAATCCTGCGGCGACGTTGATGTAGTGGATCGACGGCAGCCCGCCGGCGACGCGCGGCGGCTTGTCCGGCGGCGGGATGTAGAAGATCCGGTTGGCGACGCTGTCCCGTGCCATCGACGGATCGGGAAGCGTCGAGACGACCCAGAAGGCGACGATCAGCGCATGCGCGACGACGCTGGCACCCGCCGGGAAGCCCAGCCGTGCCGGGCGCGTATACGATTCCTTCCAGAGACGCAGCATGACGGGCCAACGATGCGCCGACCCTCCGGCCGGGTCCATTCGCCGGGTGCGAATCGTTCCGGCGCCGGGACGAACCGCACCCTTCACCCGCCCGGCAATCGTCGGCGACGAGGGCGGCCGATGATCCCGGGATGTACTTTTCTGTGACATGCTCGCCGTCAACGTCTGGTTCTGGGTCGGCTTCATCGCGTTCGTCCTCGCGATGCTCGCGCTCGACCTTGGCGTCTTCAATCGCAGTCCGCACGAAGTCCGGCCGAAGGAAGCCGGCGTCTGGGTCGCCGTCTGGGTCGCGCTGGCGCTCGCGTTCGCGGCGGGGCTGCACCTGTACGCCGGCCGCGAAGTCGCGCTGACCTTCCTCACCGGCTACGTCATCGAGGAGTCGCTCAGCGCCGACAACATCTTCGTGATGGTGCTGATCTTCGAGTACTTCCGCGTACCGAAGTCGCTCCAGCACCGCGTGCTCTTCTACGGCATCCTTGGCGCGCTCGTCATGCGCGGCGTGTTCATCGCCGCAGGCTCGGCGCTCGTCTCGAACTTCCACTGGGTGCTGTACATCTTCGGCGCCCTGCTGGTCGTCACCGGCATTCGGATGGCCGTGAAGGGCGACGAGGAGTTCGAGGGGAATGACAACCCGGTCGTGAAGCTCGTCCGGCGCTACGTGCCGATCTCGAAGGATTTCCACGGCAAGCACTTCTTCATCGTCGAGGCCGGCCGCCGGATCGCGACCCCGCTTCTGCTCGTGCTGATCCTCGTCGAGTTCACCGACCTGATCTTCGCCGTCGATTCCATCCCGGCGATCTTCGGCGTGACGACCGACCCATTCCTCGTCTTCACGTCGAACATCTTCGCCGTGATGGGACTGCGGTCGCTCGATTTCCTGCTCGCCGCCGTGGTCGACAAGTTTCACCTGCTCAAGTACGGGCTCGCGCTCATCCTGACCTTCATCGGGTCGAAGATGCTCCTCGAGCACTGGATCGACATCGACATCGCCCTGTCCCTCGTGATCATCCTCGGCGTGCTGACGCTGTCGATCGTGGCGTCGCTGGTGTGGCCGGCAGGGGGATCGCGAAACGAGGATCGGGGATCGAGATGAGCTCCCGATCCCCGATCCCCGACTCCCGAACCGCTGCTTAACGCCGCTCGATCGCTTCGCGGACGTCGAGCAGGATCTCGAAGTAGAGCTGCTCCCGGCGGTAGGCGAAGTCCAGCGCGGCCATCTGCGAGTCATCACCCGTCTGCTTGGCGCGCTCGAAGGCTTCGCGATACATCTCGTCCAGGTTGGCCATGATTCGTTCGCGGGAACGTGACATGCTGATCTTCTCGAGGGCTCTGAGGGTCAATCGGGGAGGGTCGTCGTCTTGAGACGGCTGACGGAGCGGATCGCCACCGATCTGCTCGAGCAGATAGGTACGAGCCTTTTCCAGCATCATCCGTCGGGAATTCGGCAGGTCGACCATTTGTGAAGCGAAATGGAATCTTCGAGCGCGACGGATATCGATGCGTCTACTGCGGAGCGCAGTTTCCCGCGGAAGAGCTGACGCTCGACCACGTGCAGCCCCGCGTACGCGGCGGGGATCGCTCGGAAGGCAACTTAGTGACGGCGTGTGGGGCCTGCAACACACGCAAGGGCCATCACCGGCTAAGCTTTTTTCTCCATGAAAACCCCGACGCCCGCGAGCACTTCTTCCGCTTGGCGGTACACGTCTGGCCCCGACTGATCCGATTGGTGCGAGAGGAGTTGGCGGAATTGGAACGGATCGAGGATCGGGGGTCGGGCAGCTACAAACGCCGCTAGCTCCCGATCCCCGATCCCCGCTCCCCGATCCTATGAAAGACCGCCTCCTCCACCACCCGTCCCCCGCGAAGGTGCTCGACGACAATCCGCTCGAGGAGCGCCGGGGTGACGCCGTGATACCAGATCCCCTCGGGATAGACCACGAGGATCGGACCGCCCTCGCAGACGCCCAGACAGGGAGTCTCGCCGCGCTTCACCCGGTTGGGGCCGAAGAGCAGGCCCTCGCGCTGAAGGAGCGATGGGAGCAGTCGGTAGAGCTCGCGCCCACGATGGTCCGGCGAGCAGTAGCCGCCGACACACACGAGGATGTGATGCGCGTAGGTTTCCATGCGGATAAGCTATCCAGCCCATGTCCTCTGTCGAAACGATTCGCGTCGGCGACCTGATGGTCGAGCGTGCGCTCCCCGCCGTCGAGCGACATCCGCCGGTGTTGTTCGTCCACGGCATCTTCGTCGACGCGCGTGAATGGAAGGCCTGGCTTCCCCGTTTCGCCGAACGCGGATTTCCGGCGTACGCGGTCAACCTCCGCGGACGCGCCGGCAGCCGTCCCGGCACCGCGCTGGGCAGCGTCGCCTTCGAGGATTACGTGAGCGATGCCGCCGAGGTCGCGCGGTTTCTCGGGCGCCCGGCCGTCGTCGGCCATTCGATGGGCGGTCTCATCGCCCAGCGGCTCGCCGAGCTGGACGTCGTGCGCAGCGCGGTGCTCCTCACGCCGGCGCCGCCGCGCGGCATCTTCCTGTTCACGGTCGAGCTGGCGGTCAATCAGGCGCGCTACCTGCCGCAGATCCTCCTGAATCGCGTCGTCGTACCCGATCGCAACGCCATTCGGCGGCTCGCGATGAACTGCACGCCCCGCGACCTTCAGGAGATCGCGCTCGCCGAGCTCGTGCCGGACAGCGGACGCGCCGGCCGCGAGATCTCGCTCACCGGTGTCCCGGTCGACGCGTCGAAGGTCCGCTGTCCGCTCCGCGTCATCGCCGCCGAGCACGATCACTTCGTCCCGGCGCGGGTCGTCGCGAAGATCGCCCGGCGCTACGGCGCCCGGCTCGACGTCGTCCCGAACCACGGGCACATCGTGAACATGGAGCCCGGCTGGGAAACGCTCGCCGACGACGTCGCGTCGTGGATCGGCTCTGGGCACTAGGCCTATTATTCCGAGATGGCCACTCCCGAGCAGTTCTTCGAGATCGACATGCGCGTCGGCACCGTGCTCGAGGCCGAGCCGTTCCCCGAGGCGCGCAAGTCGGCCATCAAGCTGTTGATCGACTTCGGACCGGAGATCGGCACGCGGCGCTCGAGCGCGCAGATCACCGTGCACTACACCCCGCAGCAGCTCGTCGGACGACAGGTCGTCGCCGCCGTGAACCTCGGCACGCGCCGCATCGCCGGCTTCGTGAGCGAGGTCCTCGTGCTCGGCGCCATGCCTTCGGCGACGGAAGTCGTGCTTCTCGCCGTGGATCATCCGGTGGCGAACGGCACACGCATCGGTTGACCATCAGAGGATTCTCATCATGGCAGAGATCGATCCGGCCATCGCGGCCAAGGGCTACGCCCATCCCGAAGCGCTCGTCAGCACGGAGTGGCTCGCCGCGCACCTGAACGACGCGAACCTTCGCATCATCGAGAGCGACGAGGACGTGCTGCTCTACGACACCGGCCACATTCCGAACGCCCAGAAGATCGACTGGCACACCGATCTGAACGACGCCCTCACGCGCGACTACATCGCGCGCGAGCAGTTCGAGGAGCTCCTTCGCTCGAAGGGGATCGACGACTCCACGACCGTCGTGTTCTACGGCGACAAGAACAACTGGTGGGCCGCGTACGCGTTCTGGGTCTTCCAGCTGTTCGGCTTCACCAACGCCAGGATCCTCGACGGCGGACGTCTCAAGTGGGAGCAGGAAGACCGCGAGATGACGACCGACGTCCCGAAGTTTCCGCGCACGAGCTACACCGCGAAGAAGCGCAGCGACGAGAAGATCCGCGCGTTCATGGGCGACGTCCGCGCGCACCTCGACGCGAAGGGCCGTCTCGTCGACGTCCGCTCGCCGGACGAGTACACGGGCAAGAAGCTCCACATGCCCGAGTATCCGCAGGAGGGCGCGATGCGCGGCGGCCACATTCCGACCGCGAAGAGCGTCCCGTGGGCGCGCGCCGCGAATCCGGACGGTACCTTCAAGCCGGCGAACGAGCTTCGCGCGATCTACGAGGAAGAACAGGGACTGAAGCCGAGCGACGACGTGATCGCCTACTGCCGCATCGGCGAGCGGTCGAGCCACACCTGGTTCGTGCTGAGCTACCTCCTCGGCTACGACAAGGTGCGAAATTACGACGGTAGCTGGACGGAGTGGGGTAATGCCGTCCGCGCCCCCATCGAGAAGTAAGGAGAGCGATTCATGTCAGCACCGACGCAGCCGACGAACGCGGCCCCCGCGGGTCCAGTCATCTCGAGAACGGAAGTCACCTGGCGGGGCGAGCGTCTGTTCGACGCCGGCCCCGCGGGACGCCAGCATCGCATCGATGCCGGCGCGAAGGAAGCCCCGGGCCCGGTCGAGACGCTGCTCAGCGCCGTCGCCACCTGCTCGAGCGTCGACGTGATCGACATCCTCGCCAAGCGTCGCACGCCGGTCGAGCGGCTCGGCGTGTCGGTCACCGCCGAGCGGCGTCCGGAGTTTCCGCGCCGCGTGATGAAGATGCTCATCGAGTTCAGCATCGACGGCGCCGGCATCGAGCGCGAGCACGCCGAGCGCGCGATCCAGCTCTCGTTCGAGCGCTACTGCTCCGTGGCGGCGTCGCTCGCGCCGGACATCCATGTCGAGGCGAGCCTGACGCTGAACGGCGAGGCGTTTCCGGCGGTGGAGCAGAAGGTGTGGTCGGCTGAGTAGCGG
>CBHWBX010000015.1:0-21170 GCA_966111935.1 uncultured Gemmatimonadaceae bacterium | reverse complement strand
ACCGCGGCAGCTCGGCGACGATCGCCGACAACGGCCGATTCTCCTCATGCAACACCTGCAACAGCAGCGCGGCCCCGACGGGCGCGTCCCGCCCGAGATGCATCTCGGGGAGAATCACACCGCCGTTGCCCTCGCCGCCGACCGCCGCCTGCTCGTCGCGCATCTTCACCGCGACGTTCACCTCTCCCACCGGCGCGCGCACGACCGGCACGCCCGCGGCCACGGCGACGTCCTCGACGATCCGGCTCGTCGACAGATTCGTCACCACAGGCCCGCGGCGGTGACGCAACACCACCCGAGCCGCAAGCGCCAGGGTGAAGTCCTCGCCGATCGCCTTGCCCGCGTCCGAGACGAGCGCCAGCCGATCGACGTCCGGATCGACGGCGAATCCGATCGCCGCCTTGCTCTTGAGCACGAGGCGTTCCAGCTCGCCAAGGTTCTCGGCGACCGGCTCCGGCGGACGCGGGAAGCGGCCGTCGGTCTCCATGTTGATCGCCGTCACCTCACAGCCCAGCGCCTCGAGGAGTGCCGGCATGATCGCCGCGCCGGCGCCGCGCACGCAGTCCAGCGCCACGTGGAATTTCCGCGCGCGGATCGCCGCGACGTCGACGTACGGTATCGCAAGGACACGTTCGATGTGTCGCGCAATCGCACGGTCGTCGGCGCGGATCTCCCCCAGCTTGTCCCACGTCGCGCGCGGGATGCCCGTCTCGACGAGCGCGCGCATCGCCTGCCCTTCGCTCGCCTCGAGAAAGAGCCCGGACGGGCCGATGAACTTGAGCGCGTTCCACTCGATCGGATTGTGGCTCGCCGAGATCATCAATCCGCCGGCGGCGTGATGATGCTCGACCGCCAGTTGGCACGTCGGCGTCGTCGTCAATCCGATGTCGATCACGTTGCAGCCGACCGACTGGAGCGCCGACAGCACGACGCGATGGAACATCGGTCCGGAGACGCGGCTGTCGCGTCCCACGACGACCTCGCGATTGCCATTGCGCGACGCCCAGGCGCCGAACGCCGAGGCGTACTTTGCCACCACTTCCGGGGTCAGCGCTTCACCGACACGGCCGCGAATCCCCGACACACTCACCATCAACCCATCAGTCGCCATCGCCCCTCCGTTGAGTAGGGAAAACCTACACCGCTACTAGCTTTGAGCACATGCTCGAACCGTTTTCCCTTCTCCCCCTTGCTCTCGCGGGCCATGGCGGACGCGTCGACGACTACGAGGTCCAGCAGCTCGTCGCCGCCGGTCTGACGCTCCTGCAGCGCAGCGCGCCGCTCGTTCGCGCGCTCAGCGGACGCCGCAGCGCGATCCTCCTTTCGACGTCGCCGCACTTCTTCACCGCGCTCGCCGCGTCGGAAGGGCGCGGCGCCGTGCTCGTCAATCCGCTCGCGTCGCGTTATGAGATCGCGCATCAGCTCCGCGACGCGAATGTCGGCGCGGTGTTCACGAACGCGGCGCTCGCTCGCCACCTGCCGGACGACGTCCCGCGTGTGCTCCTCGACGACGCGCCGCGTAGCGCCCGCGTGATCGCCAACGGCGCCGAGCGCGACGTGGATCTCGGATCACATCACGGCCTGGAGATCGAAGGCGACTCCGAGGTGAGCGGCAGTGAGGACGAAGCAGCGATCGTCTACACGTCGGCGATGGCCGGCAGGCCGCTCGGGGCGATTCTGTCGCATCGAAATCTGCTCGCGAACGCGCGCTCCACGGTCAGAGCGGCCGGTAACACGGCCGACGATCGGGTGCTCGCGCTGTTGCCGTTCTCGCATCTGTTCGGTCTCGTCGTCAGCGCGAGCGCACCGCTCCTCGCCGGCGGCGCGGTCGTCACGATGCCGCGCTTCAATCCGTCGCGCGCCGTGGAGCTCATCGCCTCGGGGTCGGTCACCGAAGTCGTCGGCGTGCCCGCGGTGTTTCGCGCGCTGCTCGCGGCCTTCGAGCGTCGCGAATACCCGGGAAGCGGTACGCTGCGTCTCTGCATCTGCGGCGGCGCGCCGCTCGAACGTGAGCTGCAGGACCGCTGGTTCGACATGACCGGCGTCGAGCTGCGTCAGGGTTATGGTCTGACCGAGGCCGGCCCGGTCTCCCTCTTCAACAGCGTCGATCGCCCGAACGCTCGCGGCACCCTCGGCGTGCCCTTCCCCGGCGTCGACGTGATGCTCGGCGACAATGACGAAATTCTTGTCCGCGGCGAGAGTGTGTTCCGAGGGTACGTCTCAGCGGGCGAGGGTGGATTGCAGGTACGCGACGGGTGGTTGCACACCGGCGATCGCGGTCGCACCCATCCCGACGGCTCGATCGAGTTCACCGGCCTCCTGAAGCCGATGTTCACCCGCAACGGCTTCAACATCTATCCGCACGAGGTCGAACGGGCGATTCGCGAGCTACCCGGCGTCACCTCGGTGATCGTCCACCCCGGCTCGACCGACGGCGGCGAGCTCGAGATCGTCGCCGAAGTCCAGGGTACGGTCAGCACGGACGACGTCCGCGCCTGGTGCACCGAACGCCTCGCCGCGTACAAACAGCCGACGCGGATCACGGTGGCGGGCTGAGTCCGGCGGGGGCTCCTGGCCTCCTTGTTCGTTCCAGCCGCTTCGTCATTCGGACTGCAAACACGCGAACGAAAAGCACGAAACCCGCGAAAATGGCTTGGATGCCACTTCGCGGGTTTCGGCTTTCTTCGCGTGTTTGCTGTTATCCCGGCAGGGGAGGGTGCGACCAGAGGGGAAACGACGACGCGGAATGAGCGGAATTAGCGGATAATCACTGACGCGCGTACGCCGCCGTTGACGCGCGCGGGAGCAGCGACAGATCCCCCTTGACCGACGCCGAGACCAGTGCCTCGGGATCGAACTGCGTCGACGCGTTCCGCTGGATCTCTTCGATCGCCATCTCGAGCGACATCTCGCTCGGGCGATACGGACGGTCGCTCGTCATCGCGTCGAGGGCGTCGGCGGCGGCGGCGATGCGCGCCTCGAGCGGGATCTCCGCGCCGAGCAGCCCGTCGGGAATGCCGCGGCCGTCGAAGCGCTCGTGGTGCGAGCGCACGATGTTCAGCGCGTGCGGCGTGTCGCCAAGCAGCGGCGCGAGAATGCGCCAGCCGAGCACCGGGTGCGTCATGATGTGCTGATACTCTTCCGGCGTCAGACGCTCCGGCTTGTTGAGCACGGTCTCGCGCACGCCGATCTTGCCGATGTCGTGCACATGTCCGCCGAGCTCGATCTGCCGAAGCATCTCGCCGCCAAGCCCCATCGTCTGCGCGATCACGCTCGAGTAGTGGCTCACACGGACCGAGTGGCCGCGGGTGTACGGATCCTTCAGTTCGAGCGCTTCGGCCAGCGACTGGATGCTCGCGAGGAAGAGTTCCTCGAGCCGCCGAGCCTGTACCGCCACGCGCTCCTCGAGGCTCTCGCGGTAAGCGCGGAGCTCGAGCACCATCTTCCGCTTCTCGAGCGCCTGGGCGACGCGCGCGCGGACGTCCTCGAGCTGGTAGGGCTTGATGACGTAGTCGGCGGCGCCGATCGCCAGACAGTTCACGGCGATCTCGACGTCGGCGACGGCGGTGATCATCACCACCGCGACGTCGGGGTAGAGCGACCGAATTTCCCGGAGCAGCGCGAAGCCGTCCATCTTCGGCATGCGCAGATCGCTGAGCACGAGAATCGCCGGGTACTTCCGGAGCTGCTCGAGCGCCTCGACACCGTTGCCGGCCTCGATGCATTGAAAGCCGTCGCTGCGCATCAGGTGCACCATTACCTGGCGAAGGCGCGGCTCGTCGTCGACGATCAGGCAGTAGGGAGCGGCTTGGTTCGGGGCGGCGGCGGGGACGGCGGTCATCGAGTGCAGGTTTCGGTTACGGCCAATGGGGCGGCGGGGTTATCTTCCGCACACTCCCACGGAGAAGAGTATCGGCATGACGCGTGTTTTTGACGAGGACCTGAGCGCGGGGTTCGGTACCCGCGCCATCCACGCCGGCCAGCGCCCGGAACCGCTCGCTGGCGCCATCATGACTCCAGTCTACCTCACGTCGACGTACGTGCAGGAGGGGCTCGGCGTCAACAAGGGATACGAGTACGCGCGCGGAAAGAATCCGACGCGTGAAGCCTTCGAGCGAAACGTGGCGACTCTGGAGAACGGGCGCCACGGGTTCGCGTTCGCGAGCGGCCTCGCCGCGCTCGATTCGATCATGAAGCTGTTCCGCGCCGGCGACCACTTCGTCGTCGGCGAGAACGTGTACGGCGGCACCTTCCGACTGTTCGACAAGATCCTGCAGCATATGGGTCTCTCGTTCAGCTACGTCGACACGCGCGATCCCCAGCGCATCGCCGACGCGCTCACGCCCGCGACACGCGCCGTGCTGGTCGAGACGCCGACGAACCCGCTCATGCGTCTGACCGACATCGCCGCCGCTGCCGAGATCGCGCACCGCCGTGATGCGCTGCTCATCGTCGACAACACGTTCGCGTCTCCGTACTTCCAGCGCCCGCTCGAGCTCGGCGCCGACATCGTCTTCCACTCGACGACCAAGTATCTCAACGGGCACAGCGACATGATCGGCGGCGTCGTGGTCGTCCGCGACGACGAGCTCGCCGCCCGTCTCGGGTTCATCCACAACGCCGCCGGGGCCGTCGCCGGTCCCTTCGACGCCTGGCTCGCGCTGCGTGGAACGAAAACGCTTCACCTGCGGATGCGCCAGCACGACGCGAACGGCCGCGAGATCGCGAAGTGGCTCGCCGAGCGCGTCGGACACGAGCACGTCTACTACATCGGCCTCCCGAGCCACCCGCAGTACGAGCTCGCGAAGCGCCAGATGACCGGCTTCGGCGGCATGATCAGCGTCGAGCTCGGAAGCCGTGAGAAGGCGGCGCACCTGCTCGAGCGCGTCCGCGTCTTCGCGCTCGCCGAATCGCTCGGAGGCGTCGAGTCGCTGATCAGCCAGCCGGCCGGAATGACCCACGCGTCGGTGCCGCCGGAGCGCCGGGCGGCGCTCGGCCTGTCCGAAGGGCTCGTGCGCCTGTCGTGCGGCGTCGAGGACACCCAGGACCTGATCGCCGATCTGGATCAGGCGTTCGAGGGGATCGACAAGGCGGGCAAGGGGTCGAAGAAGGCGGACACAAAGCAGACGGTGCCTGCGTAAGGGGCGCATCACCTCCTCCGGTAACCTTCCATGCCCAATCGCGTCCAGCTCGTTCAGATCTCGTCCCGTTCCTGGGAGCACCCGGCCGACCGCGCGGCGTTGAACACGCTGCGCGCGATCCCGGGGTTCGACGACGTGGTGCGGAAGGTCGCCGGCTTCTTCGGCGAGCGCGGAATCCGGCAGCTCTTCCTCGGTGACGCCGTGAAGGTCTCCGCGGGACAGCGGCCGAAGCTGAACGCGATGTGGACCGAGGTGCTCGAGACGATGGACTGGCCCGAGCGCCCCGAGCTCTACGTGACGCAGACGCCGATCGTCAACGCGATGGCCGTCGGATTCGACAAGCCGTTCGTCGTGATCAACTCCGGGATGCTCGATCAGCTCACCGACGAGGAGCTGCGCTCGGTGCTCGGCCACGAGCTCGGGCACATCATGAGCGGGCATCCGACGTACACGACGATCGCGATCATCATCCTGTACTTCGGGGTGAGCAACCTGCCCTTCCTGGCCGCGGTCGCGATCCTGCCGTTCCAGCTCGCGCTGCTCGAGTGGTATCGGAAGAGCGAATTCTCGGCGGATCGCGCCGGGCTGCTCACCGTGCAGGACCTGAACACCGTGATGAGCACCGAGATGAAGCTCGCCGGCGGACGTGAGTACGGCGACACGCTGCGCGTCGAGGAGTTCATGCGTCAGGCCGAGCAGTACGAGACGGGCGGCGACGCGTGGGACACGGTGCTCAAGATCATGAACACGGTCATGCGCACGCACCCCATGCACACCGTGCGCGCGGCCGAGCTGCTTCGCTGGCATCGCGCCGGCGGCTACGAGAAGATCATCGCCGGCGATTACAAGCGCCGCGGTCAGGATGATGGAGAGAATCTCTCCAGCGACTACGCCGACGCGGCGGGCTACTACGGCCAGAAGACGCGCGAGACGGCGGAGACGTTCAAGCAAGGCCTCAACAGCATGAAGGAGTCGATCAGTTCCGCGTGGCGCAATCGATGAAGGTGTTGCTCGTGGGCGGCGGCGGGCGCGAGCATGCGCTCGCCTGGCGCCTGCGACGGGACGTACCGAACCTCCAGCTCTTCGCGGCCCCGGGCAATCCGGGCATCGCCGAGCTGGCGACCTGCCTCCCGATCGGCGCGACGGACGTCGCGGCCCTGCGCGACTTCGCGCGATCGAACGACATCGACTGGACGCTTGTCGGCCCTGAGGCGCCACTCGCGGCGGGGCTCGCGGACGCGTTCATCGCCGACGGCCTGCCCGTCTTCGGACCGACGCGCGCGGCCGCGATGCTCGAGACGTCGAAGGCGTTTTCGAAAAGTGTGATGGTCGACGCGGGTGTGCCGACGGCGCGTGCGATCACCGCGACGAGCGTCGATGCCGCCCATCGCGCGATCGACGCGCTGGGCGCGCCGGTCGTCGTGAAGGCGTCGGGGCTCGCCGCGGGCAAGGGCGTGATCGTCTGCATGACCGTCGACGACGCCAAGCGCGCCGCGACGTCGATGCTCGAGGAGAATGCCTTCGGCGACGCCGGCGCGACGGTGCTCATCGAAGAGTTCATGGAGGGCGAAGAGCTCTCCGTGTTCGTGCTCACCGACGGAACGAACATGGTCGCGCTCCCCGGCGCGCAGGATCACAAGCGTCTGCTCGAGGGCGACGAAGGTCCGAACACCGGGGGCATGGGCGCGTACTGCCCCGTGTCGCTCGGCACGCCGGAGCTGATCGACGATGTGCTCGATCGCGTCGTCGCGCCGACGCTCGGCGCGATGCGCTCGCGCGGAACGCCGTTCAGCGGTCTGCTCTACGCCGGCCTGATGCTCACCAACGACGGCCCGAAGGTGGTCGAGTTCAACTGCCGGTTCGGCGATCCGGAAACGGAAGCCGTACTTCCGGCGCTCGCCAGTGACGGCGCCATCACGGAGCTGATGCGCACGATCGCGAGCGGCGGGACGATCGCCGATGGGACGCTCGACGCAACGCGCGCCGCGGTCACGACGGTCGTCGCCGCCGCCGGGTATCCGGACAAGCCGCGCGCAGGCGATCGCGTCGTCGTGCCGCCGACCGATGCCGACACGATCGTCTTCCACGCCGGCACGAAGCGCGACGCCGGCGGTGCGCTCCTGACCAACGGCGGTCGCGTGCTTGCCGTGACAGGGCTCGGCGAGACGCTCGACGACGCCCAGCGTCGCAGCCAGTCCGCCGCGGCGGCCGTCGCGTTCGAGGGGAAGCAGTTCCGCCGCGACATCGCGTGGCGTGAGATGAGCCGGAGTGCCCGAGCTACCTGAGACGGAGACGATCGCGCGCGATCTCGATCAGGAGATCGCCGGCGCGGTCGTGCGGCAGGTCCGGGTCACCCGCCCCGACGTGCTGCGCGAAGTCGATGCTGCCGAGCTCGCCCGTCGCCTGACCGGCGCGACGATCCAGCGGGCGTGGCGCCGGGCGAAGCTCGTCGTGCTCGACCTCTCGACCGGCGACCGGATCGTCGTCCAGCCGCGATTCACCGGCGCGCTGCTGATCGACGATCACGGCTCGCTTCCCCCGGAAGAGCTCGCGTACTCGACCCTCGAGCTCGTGCTCGGCGACGGCCGGTCGCTCCATTACCGCGACATCCGGCGCCTGGGCACCGTCGCGTTGATGACGCCCGACCGATTCACGCGCTACACGGCGGGACTGGGCATCGAGCCCCTTGACCCGGCGTTTACCGGAGAGCATCTATCGGTACTTCTTCGGGGCAGCCGTCAGGCGATCAAGAAAGTGCTGATGGACCAGCGACTCATCGCCGGCATCGGAAACATCTACGCCAACGAAGCCCTCTGGCGCGCGCGCATCGATCCCTCGCGCGCCGCGAATCGTGTCACTCCCGCCGAAGCTCACCTCCTGCGCGACGAGATCGTCAGCGTGCTCACCGAATCGATTGCTCTGCGTGGAACGAGCTTCCGCGACTATCGCGACGCGCGCGGTGAGCGCGGCGGATTCGTCGAGCGGCTCGTCGCGTACGGGCACGCCGACGATCCGTGCGCGCGGTGCGGGCACCGGCTCATCGGCACGCAGGAGATCGACGGACGCATGACCGTGCTATGCGCGCACTGTCAAAGCTGAAGCTTCTCCGTCCGCCGACGTCGGACGAGCAGATCGCGGTGATGCGCGCGCACGTGAAGGACACGGCGGCGGATCGGCCGGCGGTCTATCGCATGATCGCCGAGGACGGGGAGATCGTCTACGTCGGCAAGTCGAAGCGCGTGCGCTCGCGGCTCATGAGCTATTTCCGCTGTTCCTTCCCCGAGGAGAAGGGCGCGCGCATCCTCCGCGAAGCGGTGCGCATCGAGTGGGAGTACATGCCGAGCGAGTTCGCGGCGCTGCTCGGCGAGCTGCGGCTGATCAAGAAGTACCGCCCGCGCTTCAACGTCGCGATGAAGCGCGACGCGCGGAACTACTGCTTCATCAAGCTCACGCGCGGCGCGGCGCCGAAGCTGGTCGTCGTGCGCGGCGCCGGCCATGACGACCAGTCGATCTACTATGGTCCGTTCATGGGCGCGACCGGCGTCGGCGAAGCGGTGCGAGAGCTGAACGACGTGCTCGGTCTGCGCGACTGCGCGACCGATCAGCGCATGCACTTCGCCGATCAGCCCGAGCTGTTCGACATCATGCCGCGCACGCCGGGATGCATCCGCTTCGAGGTGAAGAAGTGCCTCGGGCCGTGCGTCGGTGGCTGCACGGTCGCGCAGTACGATGAGCGGCTCGGTCTCGCGCGCGCCTTTCTCGAAGGCACCGACGACGGCCCGATCGAGCGCCTTCGCGCCGAGATGGAAGCGGCGAGCGATCGCCTGGAGTTCGAGCGCGCCGCCGTGCTGCGCGACAAGTTCCGCCGGCTCGAAGCGCTGCGCGCGCAGTTCGGCCGCCTGCGCTTCGCCGTCGAGACGCTGTCGTTCGCGTACTCGGTCCCGGGCGTCGACGGCGACGATCGCGTCTACCTGATCCGTCGCGGCCGCGTGCGCGCCGAGACCGCCATCCCGAAGACGCCGGGCGACGCCGCCGATCTCATGAGCCTGATCGACGAGGTCTACACGCCGATCGAGCGCGACACGGGCCAGATCCCGACGCACGAGATCGACGAGCTGCTCCTGCTCTCCTCGTGGTTCCGGCGTTTTCCCGCGGAGCTCGAGCGCACGAGCGCGGCCCGCGGCGTTGCCCCTTTGGCCGCGGCGTCGTAACGCGCATCACAGCCCGTTGGCGCGGCTTCTGCGATATGTGGCGCGAGGTCATCACGCGCCCAACCACCGCGGAGCATTCGTCATGGCAACCACATCCTGGCAAGCGTCAACCCTGGTGCAGTGCATCAGCACGCGCCCGTGGCTGACGTATCCCGGATGTGATGAGCCCGGGGGCTGCCACGATCTGACGCTCGGGAAGATCTACGAGATGCTCGGCGTCGAGGGGAAAGGGTCCTTCTACCGGATCATCGACGATTCCGGCGAGGACTACCTCTATCCGGTGTCGCACTTCCGGATCGTCTGAGTGCCGAGCGCGCACCGGGACGCCACGGCCGAAGTCCTCGTCGAGTTCGACGCCGTGGTTCGCGCGGCCGACGGTGCGGGCTTCACGGCGCGCGTCTTCGCGCAGCAGGAGCGTGGGCTCTGGGCCGGATGGATCGAGTTCACACCGCTCGGGAGTGGCGCGCCGATCCGCACCGCCATCGAATCCGAGCAGCCCAACCGCAATGACCTGCTGTACTGGGCCGAAGGACTGACGCAGGTATATCTCGAGGGCGCGCTGGCGCGAGCGCTCGAGCCACGCTAAACGGCGAGATTCAGCAGCCGCACGCGCGCGACGCCATTCTCGATCGTCAGGCGCGCGACGCTCGGAAGCAGATCGAACCGGCGCGGCCCCGCGGCGCCCGGATTGATCACCCACTTTCCCTCCGTCTCGACGACCAGCTGCTTGTGGGTGTGGCCGTAGACGATTACGTCGGCGGTGTCGCCGTAGCGCGCGACGAGCCGCGACGGGCTTGGACTGCCGACCTCGTGGCCGTGGCTGACGTGAATCCGCACGCCGCCGATCTCGATGTCGATGGATGCGGACAGCCGCGCCCGTCCAGGGGCGTCGGTGTTGCCGTACACGGCGCGAACGGGGGCGATGAGCTCGAGCTCATCGAGGATCGCGTCGTCGCCGACGTCGCCGGCGTGAAGGATCAACTCGACACCGGCGAGCGCCCCGTGCACGTCCGGTCGCACGAGGCCATGGGTGTCCGAGATGAGGCCGATCTCGTGCGTTTCGGAAGTCATTCGTCGTGCGGCTCGGTTCCCCAGCGTTCGATCAGCGTGTGCGGCACGCCGAGATGATCGTTGATTCTGGCAACCATAAAGTTGACTAAGTCAACCATCGACTCCGGGCGGTTGTAGAAGCCCGGGGCGGCCGGCATCACCACGGCGCCGGCGCGCGTCACGCGCAGCATGTTCTCGAGATGGATCACGCTCAGCGGCGTCTCGCGCGGCACGAGGATCAGCGGACGACGCTCCTTGAGCATCACGTCCGCCGCGCGCTCGACGAGCGACCGCGACGAGCCGGCGGCGATCGCCGACAGCGTCCCCATCGAGCAGGGCACGATCACCATGCCGGCGTTGAGCGCCGAGCCCGAGGCGGGTGCGGCGCCGCGATCGTTGTCGTCGAACACGCGCACGAAACGATCGAACGCCGGCGCGCCGATCCGGTCGCGCAGCGCGGCGACCGACGGGATGTCGAGCTCCGTGCTGAGCAGCCGCAGCCCGTGGCTCGAGACGATGAGCTGCACGTCGCGCTCGGCGGCGACGAGCGATTGCAGGACGCCCACCGCGTACGGCGCACCGGAGGCGCCGGTGATCGCCATGACGATCGGACGATCGGCGATCAACCGCGCACTCCCAGATGCCGGAGCGCGTACAGCGCCGGCGTGCTGTGGACCAGACGCTCGGTGAGCACGCAGAGGAAGAAGACGATGCTGATCACGCCGTTCATCGTGAAGAACGCCGCATCGAGCTTCGAGAAGTCGTCGTGCCTCACGAGCGAATGCTCGTAGACGAGCAGCGCCGCGGCGACGAGCACGCCCACGGCGTAGTACGAGCCCGCGTGCGTTCCGGCGAAGCGCGCCGCGCCGACCGCGGCGAGACACAGAACCGTCGTCACGTGGAGCGCGCGCGCGACGAGCAGCGCGCGGCGTCCGCCGAGCGCGGCGGGGAGCGAGAAGAGACGCTGGCTGCGGTCGAACTCGATGTCCTGAAGCGCGTAGAGGACGTCGAAGCCGCCGCCCCACGTCATCACCGCGGCGGCGAGCGCGATCAGCATCCACCACGGCCAGCTCCAGTGGCCGGTCACGGCCAGATAGCCGCCGACCGGCGCGATCGCCATGCCGAGGCCGAGCACGAGATGGCACCAGCGGGTGAAGCGCTTCGTGTAGCTGTAGAAGCACACCCAACCGAGCGCGATCGGGGAGAGCGCCGCGCAGAGCGGGTTGAGATGCCACGCCGCGTAGACGAACAGGAGCGCCGCGATCGTGACCGCGGCGACGGCTTCGGTGACGCGCAGCGCGCCGCTCGGAATCTCGCGCGTCCGCGTGCGCGGATTGCGCGCGTCGATCTCGCGATCGACGATGCGGTTGAACCCCATCGCCGTGAAGCGGGCGCAGGTGAAGGCGAGCACCACCCAGCCGATCGTCGCGAAGGTGACCGGCGCTTCGTACGAGCCCAGCACGACGCCGACGAGCGCGAACGGGAGCGCGAACACCGTGTGCGGCAGCTTCACGAAGTTGGCGTAGACGAGCCACTTCGCGCCGCGGTGCTCGAACGTCTGCCCTTCACGCCCGGACTGCGGCGAATGACGTGCGGCCTGATCGCTCACGTCGGGATACCCAGCTTCGGCCACATCTCGTCGACGCGGCGCTTGGTGGCGTCGTCCATCGTGATGACCTCCGGCCATTCACGCGTGAAGCCTTCCTCAGGCAACTTCTTCGTTCCGTCGAGGCCCATCTTCGAGCCGTAGGTGAAGGCGCGGCTCGAGTGATCGAGCACGTCCACCGGCCCCATCGTGAAGCGCGCGTCGCGCTCGGGGTCGATGTTGTTGAGCGCGACCCACCAGGCTTCCTGCGGGTTGCGCACGTTCACCCACGAATCGACGATCACGAGGACCTTGGCCAGCGACATCAGGCCCTGGCCCCAGAGGGCGTTCATGACCTTGTACGCCTGCCCCGGATACTCCTTCTTGATCGAGACGAAGACGAGGTTGTGGAAGATCCCTTCCGCCGGCATGTGATAGTCCACGACCTCGGGGATCGTGAGCTTGAGCAGCGGCAGGAAGATCCGCTCGGTCGCGTGTCAGAGATATAAAACTTCCATCGGCGGACGGCCGACGATCGTCGCCGGCATGATCGGGTGCTTCCGCATCGTGATCGCCGTGATGTGCACCTGCGGATACAGGTCGGCGAGCGAGTAGAAGCCGGTGTGATCGCCGAACGGTCCTTCGGTGACGAGCGGCTCCGACGGATCGATGTACCCCTCGAGCACGAAGTCGGCTTCCGCCGGCACTTCGAGATCACAGGTGACGGCCTTCGTGAGCGAGACCGGCTTGCCGCGCAGGAAGCCGGCGAACAGGAACTCGTCGATCGTCGGCGGAAGGGGCGCGCTCGCCGAGTACATCGAGGCGGGGTCGGCGCCGAGGGCGATGCACACCGGCATCCGCTCGCCGCGCTCCGCCATCTCGCGCCAGTGCGCGGCGCCGACCTTGTGGCGCTGCCAGTGCATCGCGAGGGTCGTCTTCCCCGTCTGCATGATGCGATACATGCCGACGTTGCGGATACCGCGCTTCGGATCGCGCGTGATCACCATCGGGAAGGTGATGTACGCGCCGCCGTCGTCGGGCCAGCATTTGATGAGCGGCAGCTTGTCGAGGTTCACCTCGTCGCCTCGCCAGATGACCTCGTGGCACGGCGCGTCGCCACGCATCATGCGCGGCGGGAACTTGCCGACTTCGAGGAGCTTCGGGAGCATCGACAGCTTGCCGAGCAGGCCTTCGGGGACCTTCATCTCGAGCAGCTCGGTGATGCGCGCGCCGATCTCGTCGAGGTGGTCGACGCCCATCGACAGGCTCATGCGCTCCATCGAGCCGAAGGTGTTGATGGCGACCGGGAACTGCGACTTCTCGCCGTTCATGAGGCGGATGTTCTCGAAGAGCAGCGCCTTGCCGCCCCCCGGCTGCTTCATGACGCGGTCGGTGATCTCGCACAGTTCGAGGTCCGCGGAGACTTCGTGCTTGATGCGGACGAGGTCTTTGCGGGCGTCGAGCTGGTCTATGAACTCGCGTAGAGTATCTGACACGTTATTGGATCTAACAGAATTGACGAAAGACGCGGAATGAACGGAACGCGCGAAAGGCTTCCGTGGGTTCCTGCTCCTTCCGCGGCTTCGTTTTCACTTGAGTAGGAGTTTCACGACCGAGTGACTTCGGGCTTCGTTCCAACGTGAATGGCCGCCACCCCGAAGGTGAGCGTCCGCCACTGCACATCGACGAAGCCGGCGGCGCGCATCCGGTCGGCGAGCTTTTCCTCGATCGGAAAGTTCGCGACCGACTTCGGCAGGTACTTGTAGGCGGTGCCGTGGCCGCTGATCAGGCCACCGATGAACGGCAGGATGTTGTGGAAATACAGGTGATATCCCCACCGGACCAGCGCCGAGCGCGGCGTCGTGAACTCGAGGATCACGAAGCGGGCGCCGGGCTTGAGGACGCGCCGGACTTCGCGGAGGCCGCGATCGAGATCGGCGACGTTGCGAATGCCGAAGGCGACGATCGCCCCAGAGGCGGTATCGGCGGGAAGCGGGAGGTCGAGGGCGTCGGCCACCACTGGGGAGACGCCGGTGCCGGCGACCTTCGACACGCCGGCGCGCAGCATCGGCTCCGCGAAGTCGGCGCCGACGATCCGGCCGTTGAATCCGGGACGGGAGGCCAGGGCCGCCGAGACGTCGAGCGTCCCGGCGCACAGATCGACGTAGCTGCCGGTCGGGGCATGTTCCCAATTCAGCGCGGCGATGGCCTTCTTCCGCCACCGCTTGTCGATGTTGAAGCTGAGAAGATGATTGAGGAGATCGTAGCGGGGCGCGATCTGGGAGAAGATCTGCTGCACATAGGCGCGCTTGTCGCCGCCGCCTTCAGCCGCCGATTCCGCAATTCGCTGTTCGGTTGTGTCCAACTCGCTCACGGGCATCATCAAAGTTGCCGGTGAAGCAACCCCCAAGCAAGCCAGAGTGCTGGTATGCGGGATGGGTGACGGGTACTTTTTGAGTCACCGGCGATGCCTCCAGCCCTCGACCTCCTCAATCTCCCGGACGCCGACGTCGTCGCGCTGGCCCAGCAAGGCCGCGAATCGGCGTTTCGCGAGCTGATACGCCGGTACGAGCGACCGGTCTTCTCGTTGATCTACCGCATGGTGCGGGATCGCGAGCTGGCCGAGGACCTCGCGCAGGACACCTTCATCAAGGTCCTGAACCACATCGACCGGTACCGGCCGGAGTTCAAGCTCTCGAGCTGGTTGTTCAAGATCGCCAACAACGTGGCGATCGATCACCTGCGCCGCCGGCAGCTCGACACCATCAGCATGGACGGCTCGCCGCACGCCCAGAGCGCGGACGCGGTCGAGGCGACGTCGTTCGACGTCGTGGTCGATCAGGAGTCGGCGCTCGACGAGCTCGAGGCCCGCGAGATGGGCACGGCGATCGAGCGGGCGATCGCGAGCCTTCGCCCCGAGTATCGATCGTGCATCATGCTGCGCCATGTGGAGGGGCGGTCGTACGAAGAGATCGCCGCCACCCTCGACCTCCCGCTCGGCACCGTGAAGACCTACATCCACCGCGCCCGCCACGAGCTGCGGAAGGCGCTGGAGCATTTGCGTGAAGAAGGCTGAAACCGAACCCCTCACCGGTCCGTACGTCAGTCCGGAGACTCCATGAATCACAGGCACCTGCTTCCAGACGAGATCGACCTTCTCCTCGACGATGACGAGGTGGGCTTCGGGGTGAACCCCCTGAGGTCCCATTTGCGTGAGTGCGCGGACTGTCGCGCCCAGGTCGAGGACGCCAGGCTGATCGTCGACGTGCTGGAGGATCTCCCGCATTTCGCCCCCTCGCACGACTTCGCGAGCCGGGTCATGTCGCAGGTGCCGGTCTTCGTCCCCTGGCACGTCAGTGCCCGCCAGACGATCGCCCGGTTCGTCCCACAGTCGAGGTCGGCTCAGATCGCCCTGGGCGCGTTGGCGACCAGCGTGGCGTCGATCCTGACGGTCGCGATCCTCTGGATCTCGACCCAGACCGACGTGCTCGTCGTCGCCTCGGGCGCGGCGGGCGACCAGGTCCGCGGGCTGATCTACGATGCGGGCCGGACGGTTCTGGCGACGGTGTTCGGTGATCAAATGTTTGCGATCATCCAGAGCACCGGACGCGTGGGGATCGTGGCCGCGCTCCTCGGGCTCGCTGCAGCGACCGGGGGCTCCATCGCCGGACTTCGCGCCCTCGCTACCGCATCCAGCCGTCGCCGGGCGTAACCATGCGCGCCCTGCTCGCCTTCGTAGCCCTCGCGCTCGGTCTTCGGGCGCAGGCACAGACCCCATCGACCCGCCCCGCTGCTCCGGCCACGCCGGCAGCGGCGCCGGCCGACACCGCTGCGCTCGCCCGCGAGATCGCCGAGCAGCGCGCCGCGGGTGAAAAGCACCTTCCCGACGCCGAGAACTTCACCTTCGGCGATCGGAGCATTGCGGAGGGGACGTCGGTCGACGGGCCGATCGCCGTCGCCCACGGCAACCTCGACGTTTACGGCACCGTCCGCGGCGACGTCGTCACGCTCGACGGGGATGTCCGCGTCCATCGCGGCGGCCGGGTCACCGGCGACGCCTGGGCAGCCGCGGGCAGCGTCGTGATCGAGGGCGGTGTCATCGAGGGACAGAAACGCGCATTCAGCGCCCATCTCCCCGCCGCGGCGCGCACCCCGTCGCGTCCGCTCACGACGATGGAGTCGATCAAGCTCCCCATCGGCGGGTTAGCGCTCCTCATGATCCACGGCCGCGGTGTGATGGGCTTCGCCCACGGGGACCGGGACGGCGCGGTGCTCGCGCTCGAGCGCGGGTTCGCCAAGGCGTTCTGGATCGGGCTCGGCGGACAGGTGATCCTGCTCCCGGCGCTCGTCGTCCTCGTCGCGGCGCTCGCGATCACCGTCATCGGCGTGCTGCTGATCCCGTTCGCGATCGTCATCTACATCATCGCCGCGGCCGGGCTCGTGACGCTCGGCTTCCTCGCCGTCGCGCGCCTGACCGGCGGCGCGTTCACGTCGGATCGCGGCACCACCTCGCCCCGCGGCGTGCATCTGCGAGCCCTGTTCATGGGGCTCGGCGTGTATCTCGGTCTCTGGCTCATCGCGTCGGCGTTCGCGTGGAGCCCGGTGATTGGCTCGATCGCACGGGCGATCGCGATCGCGATCACGTGGGTCGCGGCGACGCTCGGACTCGGCGCGGCGATCACGTCGCGCGGCGGCACGGTGCGTCCGGGGAACGCCGGCACGAAGACGTCGACCGACGAGCTGGCGTGGCAGACGCCGACGCCGGTGACCGGCGTCGCCGCGGCGACGCGGCGCGTCGCATCGTCGCGCTGATCCAAGAGCATCGACCGCGTCAGGAATGACGTTTGCCCCCTTGATCACCATGGTGATCAAGGGGGTTCGCGTCGGCCCGCTGCTGCGACGCACCGCGCGCGAGATCGGCGAAGACAACGTCGGAACGCTCGCCGCGTCGGCCGCGTACAACTTCTTCTTCTCGCTTTTTCCCCTGCTGCTCTTTCTGTCGCCGCTGTTCGGCCTCGTCGGCGACAAGCGACAGACGGTCGGCTGGCTGATGGCGCAGCTCACCTCGACGCTCACGCCCGCTCAGGCCGAGGCGATGCGTCCGATCCTCGAGAAGGTGGTCTTCTCGTCGAACGCGCCGGGACTGATGTCACTCGGCCTGCTCCTCGCCGCGTGGTCGGGGTCGAACATCTTCGGCACGCTGATGGACGCGCTCAACCGTGCCTACGACGTCAAGGAGACGCGCTCCTGGATCCGGCAGCAGATCGTCCGGCTCGGCGCGTTCGCGCTCGGCGCGGTGGTCGTCGCGCTGTCGACGATCGTGTTCCTGCGCGGCGAGGTCGTCGCCGATTGGCTCGGCACGACGCTGCACCTCACGCGGCCGGTGATCTGGACGTGGACGATCATCCAGTTCCCGCTCGCCTTCGCCGGCGTGGCGCTGCTCGCGTTCCTCACCTACTACCTGCTGCCGAACGTGCGGCAGAAGAAGGGTGCGGTCGCTCTCACGGCGCTCATCACCACCGCCCTCTGGATCGCCGCGACGCTCGTCTTCCGTCTCTACGTGAACAACTTCCCGCCGAATCCGGCGTACGGCGTGATCGGCGCGGTGATCATCCTGCTGACGTGGATGTACTACACGATGTTCGTCCTCCTCTGCGGCGGCGAGCTCGCGTCGGAGCTGCATCACGGGACGGCGGCGCTGGATCCTGATAAGGGGGCGGTGTATGTCGGGCGGGTGGTGAGCACCACGCCGCGCACCACGTCACGATGACAGGGCGACGTGTGACCCGCGCTTCAGCGCCAACTGACGCGCGGCATTGCCATCGCGCACGGCGATCTCGATGAAGCCAGTCGAGCCGACGACGGCGATCGGTTCGCCGATTTCGACTTCGGCGTAGGTGCGACGCAGCGGAAGCAGACGTCCGTCGAGTCGGATCGTGCCGCCGCGCAGGCCGAGGAGGTTCGTGACGGCGTTGCCGAAGCGGTCGATCATGATCACCTGGCCGTCGATCGAGCCGTCGGCGGCGCGGGTGGGCTCCGGAGTCCGGCGCACGACGGGCGCGGACGCCGGCTCGCCGAGTGCGTCGATCGATTCGCCGCCGGCGAGTGCGGCGGCGGCGGGAGCGAAGACGTCGCGGCCGTGAAAGGTTGCCGAGGCGTTCGGCGGAATCGGCAGCTCGACGACACGCGCGCCGGGCATCAGGAGTGCGGGCGAGAGCACGCCGTTGTCGGGGCCGACGAGAAATCGGTCATGACTCGCCACCGCGAGCGCGGGCCGCGACGAACCGACGCCGGGATCGACGACGACGATGTGGATCGTGCCGGGAGGAAAGCGGCGCCAGACGCGCGCGAGCGTCAATCGTGCGCGCTCGACGTCCTGCGGCGGGACGTCGTGGGTGACGTCGACGACCTGCACGTCGGGGGCGCGCGAGAGCAGCACGCCCTTCATCTCGCCGACGTAGCCGTCGACGGTTCCAAAATCGGTGAGCAGTGTGACGATGCGCGTCATGTCATACAGCTTTGCGCTTCCACCGGCCGGCGCGCCAGAGGGCGGCCATCGCGATCGCACGTCCGATCGCCGTCAACGAGATCACCCACCAGATCCCGGCGCTCCCCCAGCGGTTCGCCGCCCAGCCGGCGAGCGGGATCCGCGCCGCGGTGAGCGCCGTCGACGAGATCATCGGCGGGACGGTCTCCCCCGCTCCGCCGAGCGCGCCCTCGAGCACGATCTCGGCGCAGACGGCGAGCTGTGAAATAGACGCAATTCGTAAATATTTCGCCGATTCGGCGATCACTGCCGGATCGCTCGTGAAGAGCGACGCGAACTGCGTCGGCAGACCCATCTCCAGACCGAACGCGACGACCCCGAGCAGCGTGCAGTATCCCGTCGCGATCCATCCGGCGCGCGCGGCGCGATCGGCGCGTCCGGCGCCGAGGTTCTGGCCGACGATCGCCGCCGTCGCCGCGCCGAAGCCGACGCCGATCATGAAGAGCCAGCTCTCGACGCGATGACCGATGCCGATCGCGGCGAGCGCGGGCGTGCCGAATCTCGTCACCGTGCGCGTCATCGCGACGTAGATGAGGCTGAACGTCATCCCGGTGACGGCCGTCGGCAGGCCGACGCGACAGATCGCCCAGATGCGATCCATGCCGACGGGTCCGACGCGCAGCAGGCCGCGGCGTGCGGCGATCGCCGCTCCCATCACGAACGCCGCGGCGCGCGTGACGATCGTCGCGATCGCCGCGCCGGCGATGCCGAGCCCGTGAAACGGCCCGAAGCCGAGCATGAGGATCGGATCGAGGACGAGCGTGATCGCGACCGATGCGAGCAGGATGATGAACGGCGTACGCGTGTCGCCCGATGCGCGGAAGGTCGCGTCGATGGCGAAGAAGCCGTAGATGAGCGGCGCGCCGAACAGGTAGGTACGCAGATACGTCTTGCCGAGCGCGGCGACGTCGGGCGGGAGCCCCATCACCGCGAACAGCGACGAGAGCGACGGGATGCCGATCAGCGCGACGGCGAGACCGAGGAAGATGGCGAGCAGCGTTCCGTCGCCGCACAGCCGCGCCGCCTCGTCGTGGCGTCGCTCCCCGAGGCGGCGCGCCGCAACAGCGGTGAGACCGACGCCGACCATCTCGGCGAGCGAGATGATCGTCCAGATCCAGAACAGCGACGTCGATACGGCGGCGAGCCCCGCCGAGCCGATGCGTGTGCCGACCCAGAAGGCGTCGACCGACGAGAACAGCGTCATCAACAGCGACGACGCGACGGCGGGGATGGCGACGCGCAGGATGGTCGGGCGCAGCGAGTCGGAGACGAGCTGCGCCGTCTCCCACTCGCTGGTGACTGCAACCGGGGCTATGCCCTCGTGAGGCTCGACCGGAAACGCGACCTCGTTCGCGGAATCGAGCACTCGATGATCAGCGCGCGGCGGCCGCGGCTCCGGTTTCCTGCTCGAGACGCTGCGCGACCGCGGCGAGCGCGCGCGCCGCCGACGACTCGGACTCCGCGACGACGACCGGCGTGCCGGTGTCGCCGCCTTCCATCACGCGCTGATAGAGCGGGATCTGGCCGAGCAGCGGCAGACCGAGCTCGTTGGCGAGCCGCTCACCACCGCCCTGGCCGAACAGCGGCGTCGGCTTGCCGCAGTGCGGGCACTCGAACCAGCTCATGTTCTCGACGATGCCGAGCACGGGCACGCTGACGCGCTCGAACATCTTCGCGCCGCGGAGTGCGTCGCCCACCGAGACCTGCTGGGGCGTCGTGACGATGATCGCGCCGGTGACGTTGGTTGCCTGCACGAGCGTGAGCTGTGCATCCCCGGTGCCGGGAGGCAGATCGACGATGAGATAATCGAGCTGGCCCCAGGCGACGTCGCGCAGGAACTGGGTGATGATCTTCATGATGATCGGACCGCGCCAGATCGCCGGCTGGTCGCGATCGATCAGCGAGCCGATGCTGATCAACTTCACGCCGTGGCGCTCGATCGGGATGATCTTCTCGTTGATGACCATCGGCGGCTCGTTCGCGCCCATCATCAGCGGGATGTTCGGCCCGTAGATGTCGGCATCCATGAGGCCGACCTTCTTGCCGGTCTTCGCGAGCGCGACGGCGAGGTTCACCGACACGGTCGACTTGCCGACGCCACCCTTACCGCTGGAGACGGCGATGATCTTCCCGAGATTCGGATACGAGACCGGCGTCGGCGCCGGCACACCGGCCGAGCGCGAGGCGGGCTTCTGATCCATCACGGGAAGCGCGCGGCTCTGCGGCTTGCGATTCGCCTCGAACGCCGACGCGTCGGCGATGTCGACGGTGACTTCGGTGACGCCGTCGACCAGCTCGAGCGTCTGGCGCAGGAGGCGCGCGAACGCCGGATCGTCGCCCGGGCTTACGAGCAGCGTCAGGCGGACCTTGCCGCTGGTGGTGGTCGCAACGTCACGAACGGCTTCGGCCGTGACGACGTCCGTGCCGGTGCGGGGATGACGAATCTTTGAAAGGGC
Source organism: uncultured Gemmatimonadaceae bacterium (assembly GCA_966111935.1). Lineage (GTDB taxonomy): Bacteria > Gemmatimonadota > Gemmatimonadetes > Gemmatimonadales > Gemmatimonadaceae > JAQBQB01. The sequence continues at coordinate 180 of CBHWBX010000015.1, read as the reverse complement.
CTCGCTGATGCGGCCCTGAAGTGGCTGTGCCATGGACTGAAGGGACTAGGGGTTAGGGGTTAGGGACGAGGAAAGACTCGCCCCATACACTCCCCGAAATGTAAGAGCCCCGGGGGCGCGCTCAGGCGAGGTAGGCTCGCGCGGCGGCGATGACCTTGTCTCGGACGTCGTCGAGCGAGC
>CBHWBX010000014.1:0-21621 GCA_966111935.1 uncultured Gemmatimonadaceae bacterium | reverse complement strand
AAAGAGCTCGAACAAGACCGACTCTGCAGCCGCAGCAGACTCGGCCGCGCGCGCGGCCGCCGCCGCGGCGCCGGCGCCGACGCCGACCGCGGCCGCACCGGCGCTCACCGATGCGAACATCTTCGCGCTGCTCGACGAAGCCAACGAAGCGGACAGCGCGGGGGGCAGCCTGGCGTCGAGCAAGGGCACGGCGTCATCGGTGAAGGACTTCGGGCGCACGATGATGCGCGATCATCACAAGCTCCGTGAGGCGGGGAAGAAGCTCGCGACGAAGATCTCCGTCACGCCGGCGCCGCCGGCGGGAGATACGCTGCCGGCGTCGGCACAGAAAGCGGCGGACAGCCTGAAGGCGATGGCGAAGGGCGCGGCCTGGGATCAGATGTACATCAGTCACGAAGTAGCGGTGCACCAGGCGGTACTCGCGCTGTTGCAGGCGGCGCAAGGCGCGGCGCACGATACGTCGCTGCGCGCGCTGATCGTCACGGCGACCCCGAACATCGAGGCGCATCTGAAGAAGGCGCAGGACATTCAGTCGCAGTTGAGCGGCGCAGCCACGGGCGGTGCAGCAGGCGGTGCGGCCGCCGGAGGCGCGACAGCGGACTCGACGAAGAAAGGCAGCAAGAAACCGTAGCGATTTTGCAGCGCTCGCTATTGGTTGGGCGCGCTCTTTGAAAAGGATGCCCGGGTGTAGACCCGGGCATTCTCGTTTTCAAAGGTGTTGTGATGGATAGCAGTCTTGCGAAGACATTCGGACTGGCGGCGCTGACGGCGGTGATGACGGTATTCGTGGCTCGCGTCGATGGCGGAGCGACGACCGAGGCGGGGGGAACTCTGGCCTCGGACAGCAGCGCGCTGCGGCGCGATTCGGTGGTGACGCCGAAATGGATCAGCGACGGCAACGTCGTGGCGATCGCATCGGTGATCAACGGACGGCAGATCGCCGCGGCAAATCTCGAGCTGTCGAGCTGGCATTCGGACACCGTGCGCGCGCTCGCCGCCTCACTCGCCCACGACCATTCAGAGCTTCAACATTCGCTCGACTCCGTCGCGACGTCGCTCAAGCTCGCGCCGGTGCCGTCGGCGTTGAGCGCCGAGGTGCTGGCGACCTTTCAGGCGCAGCTCGATACGCTCGCCGAATATCGCGGCGGCGCGCTCGACCGCGCGTTCGTCGCGCAGCAGGCGCGGAGTCATCAACTGATGGCGCAGTACTTCACCGAGCTCGGCGCCGTGACCACATCGCCGGAGCTCCAGGCCTGGCTCGAGTCGGCGAGCGCGCGCGTCGCGTCGCAGGTCTCGTCGCTCACGGGGCAGCAGCGGGCGTTCGTCGTCGCCGACTCCGTGAAGGCGGATTCGCTCGCACGCCGCGCCGATTCACTCGCGCGCCGTGCCGCCGCGCGGAGAACCCGTTCAACCACCAATCGATGACCGTGACCACCGCCAAGTCGCCGCAGGATCATTCGGAGCACCCCGATCGCGAGGAAACGAGCAACGTCGTGATCGTGGACGGATCGAACGTCGCGCACTCGACCGAAGGTCCGCCGCTCGTCTCGAACCTGCTCGCGATCCGTGAGAAGCTGGTCGAGGAGGGGCTGGAGCCCATCATCGTCGCCGACGCGGCGCTGCGCCATCAGATCGACGATGCGCGCGCGTACGAGAAGATGATCGACGACGGCCTGGTGCGTCAGGCGCCGGCGGGGACGGACGCCGACTACTTCATTCTCTCGTTCGCGCGCGAGCTCAACGCGAGCATCGTGTCGAACGATCGCTTTCGCGATCGGCTGAAGCAGTTTCCGGAGGCGCGCGACCGGGTGATCCGCTACATGATCGTGCAGGACGAAGTGGTGCTCGAGCGGCGCACCTCGCGTCGTCACGGCGAGTGATCCGCGGCGTTCTTCTCGACGTCGACGGGACGCTCATCGACAGCAACGACGCGCACGCGTCGTCGTGGGCGGATGTCTTCCGCGAGTTCGGCCGAGCGGAGATCACCGTCGATCGGGTGCGTCCGCTGATCGGGATGGGCGGCGACAAGCTGCTGCCGCGGCTCACCGGTCTCGACCACGAGAGCGATCTCGCGCAGCGGATGACGGCGCGGCGAAAGGAGATCTTCAATACGACGTACCTGCCGACGCTGCGTGCGTTTCCCGGAGTGCACGAGCTGCTCGCGCGTTTTCAGGACGATGGTCTGAAGGTCGTGGTGGCGACGTCGGCGCAGCGCGAGGAGCTGAACAAGCTGCTCGAGCAGGCTGGGCTGGAGGAGTTGGTCGACCGGAAGACATCGTCGTCGGACGCGGACCGGTCGAAGCCGGATCCGGACATCATCCACGCGGCGCTGACGCGCGGGAGGCTCTCTGCGGATGAGTCCGTCATGATCGGCGACACGCCGTACGACGTCGAGGCGGCGGGCAGGGCCGGGGTGGCGTGCGTCGCGGTGCGATGCGGCGGATGGGACGACCGAGCGCTGGCGGGTGCAGTGGCGATCTACGACGGACCGTCGGCGCTTCTGAGATCGTATTCCGACTCAATTTTCTCGACACAATAATATCAGTATCTAGACAACATAGGCTGTTACTCGAAAAACAAACCCGCGAAAGTGGCCTGGATGCCACTTCGCGGGTTTTCGTGTTTCCGTTCGCGAGCCTGTCCCCCAAACATTTGTAGTAAGTAAGTAGGTACTTGCATCCGTGGGCTGTCAGGTTTACCCTGAGTCCATGGAAATCCGCGATCGAATCCTCGACGCCGCGAAAAAGGTCTACGCCCAGCACGGCTTTCGGGGCGCGACCACTCGCCTCATTGCCATCGAGGCCGGCGTCAACGAGGTCACCCTCTTCCGCACGTTCGGATCGAAGGCGGCGCTCTTCGAAGCGCTCATGCAGGCCCACGTCACCCAGTCTCCCATTCCCGCGCTCCCCGACAATCCCGTCGATCCCGAGCTCGAGATGACCGAATGGGTCTCGGCGGTGTTGGGCCACATGCGCGAGAACCGCGCGCTCATCCGCACCTCGTTCGGCGAGATCGAGGAGCGGCCCGAAGCCGCGATCTCCATGTGCGAAGGGCCGAACTGCGCCGGGATGATCCTTACCGATTACATGCTCCGCCTCCAGTCGACCGGCATCGCCGCCGCCGACGCTGACATCCCGACCATCGTCGCGATGCTCATGAGCAGCATGTTCGGCGACGCCATCTCGCGCGACGTGATGCCCGGCGCCTTTCCGCAACCTGAATCCGAAGCCGCCTCCAAATACGTACGCACCGTCCTCCGCGCGCTCGGCGTTTCGCGCGGACGGCGAGCCGCCACCGATGTTCGCTCCGCAGCCGGAGACTGAGCAGGTCTCATGACTCTTTCTTTTCCCACCGCTATGCGATCCATATCAGGGCTCGCGCTCGCGTTCGTCGCGCTGTCGGCGACGACCGCCGGCGCGCAGCAACCGACCCCTCCGCAAACCCAGACGACCGCCTCGGTCAGCCTCTCCCTCGACGACGCGCTTCGCATCGCACAGATGGCGAGCCAGCCGATCGAGATCGCGCGCGCCGGCGTCACGCGCGCGACCGGCGTCCGTCTCCAGGCCCGCAGCCAATACCTGCCGCAGCTGAACGCGTCCGCCGGCTACACGAAAACGCTCGCCTCGCAGTTCTCGAGCTTCTCGTCCGGGTCGTCGAACTCGAACAACAACGGCAGCGGCAACGGAACGGGCACTGGAACCGGCACCGACACGACGAAAGCCCCCGCCGGTGGCGGCGGTTTCGATCTGAGCAAGACGAGCTTCGGTGCCACCAACCAGTGGACCGCCGCGCTCCAGTTCTCGCAGAACCTCTTCGCCGGTGGACGCATTCGCGCGCAGAACGCCGCCGCGAACGCGCAGCTCCGCTCGGCGAACATCGAGGTCGATGCACAGCGCGCGCAGTCGGCGCTCGACGTCACGCAGGCGTACTACGATGCCGCGCTCGCCGACCAGCTGGTCGCGATCGCCGATTCGGCGGTGTCCGAGACGGAAGTGATCCTCGCGCAGACGAAGGTCGCGCGTCAGGTCGGCAACGCCTCGGAGTACGAGCTGCTGCGCGCGCAGGTCGCGCGCGACAATCAGATTCCCGTCGCCATTCAGGCGCGCGCGAATCGGCAGACCGCGTATCTCCGTCTCAAGCAGCTGCTCGACATGCCGCTCGAGAACAACCTCACGCTGACGACGGGCATCGAAGGCGCGAGCGGTCCGACGCTGCCGTCGATCGTCGCCAACCTGCAGATGGACACGGTGACGAGCGACCGCGCGCCGGTGCGCCAGCTCGATGAGAGCGTCCGCGCGCAGGAAGCGCAGGTGAAGATCGCGCGCGCCGAGCGCATCCCGTCGCTCACGCTCGTCTCGGGATATCAGCGGCTGTACTTCCCGGCGAACGTCTTCCCGACGATCGGCGCCGGCGTGAACAACTGGACGGTCGGCCTGAGCACGAACTTCCCGATCCTCGACGGCGGCCGCATTCGCGGCGACCAGCTGATCGCGCAGTCGGGACTCCAGCAGGCGCGCGCGCAGCGTGAGCAGACGCGCCAGTTCGCGGCGCTCGACACGCGCGTCGCGCTCACCGCGCTCGAGGAAGCCGAAGCGACGTGGAAGGCCAGTCAGGGCACGGCCGAACAGGCGCAACGCGCCTACGCGATCGATCAGGTGCGCTATCGCGAAGGCATCTCGACGCAGACCGATCTGTCGGCGAGCCGTCTCGCGCTCGAGCAGGCGCGCGCGAATCGCGCGCAGGCGGCGCGCAACCTCGCCGTGGCCCGGGTGAAGCTTGCGCTCATCCGCGATCTGCCCCTCAGCCAGGCGACGGCGGCCGCGCAGAACCAGCAGCAGCAACAGGCGCAGCAGAATCAGCAACAGCAACAGACACGTTCGACGACCAATTCCGCCGCCGGCACGCTCGGCGGTGGTACTACCGGGAGTGGCCAGCCATGAGTCGCGGGAGCAAGATCAACAGTCGCAGTGCCGTCATCACCACCGTTTCGCTGATCGGCCTCGCCGCGCTCGCTGGTTGCAAGGGCACGGATGAATCGAAGGCCGCGGCCGGCCCCACGGTGATGCTCGTCGGTCCGGAAAACATCGCCGTCGTGAAGGCGCAGGAGATCCGCTCGGGTCCGGCGATCTCCGGCAACATCACGCCGGAAGAGCAGGCGAGCGTGCGCGCCGAAGTCGGCGGCGCCGTACTGGCGACGGTGTTCGAGCAGGGCCAGTCGGTCGGCAAGGGCCAGGTGCTCGCGCGCATCGACGACGCGTCGCTGCGCGAGACGGAGCTTGCCGCGCGGTCCGCGGTGACGACGGCGCAGAACACGCTCGAAGTGAATCGCCGCCAGCTCGAACGCAACGAAGCGCTGCTCAAGGCCGGCGCGATCGCCGAGCGTGACATCGAGCTGTCGCGCAATCAGGTCACCGCATCGCAGGCGCAGCTCGCGAACGCGCAGGCGCAGCTCGCGAATGCTCAGAAGCAGCTCAGCAAGACGTCGGTGACCGCGCCGTTCTCCGGCATCGTCAGCGCGCGCCAGGTGAGCGCGGGCGACGTCGTGCAGCCGGGCGCGGCGCTGTACACGATCGTGAATCCGGCGACGATGCGTCTCGAAGCGTCGGTGCCGGCGAACGAGCTCGCGCAGGTGCGGATCGGCGTGCCGGTGGACTTCACGGTCAACGGCTACCCGAATCGCCACTTCACCGGCCGCATCACGAACATCAATCCGGTCGCGGATCCGACGACGCGCCAGGTGCGCATCATCGCGTCGATCCCGAACGCCGGGAACGTGCTCGTCGGCGGTCTCTTCGCCGACGGTCACGTGTCGAGCGAAGTGCGCACCGCGCCGGTGATCCCGATCTCGGCGGTCGACGAGCGCGGGCTGCGTCCGTTCGTGATGCGCATCAAGAATGGTCTCGTCCAGAAGGCGGAAGTCGATCTCGGCATTCGCGATGCGGCGACCGAGACGGTCGAGGTGCGGACCGGCGTCGCCCCGGGCGACACCATCCTCCTCGGCGCGGCGCGCGGCATCTCGGAGAAGACGCCCGTGAAGGTCAGCGCGACGGCGGACACGGCTCGCAAACCATGATCGAGAGCATCATATGATCATCTCAGATTTCGCAATCAAGCGGCCGTTGATCACCGTCGTCGCCATGGTCTCCATGGTGATCTTCGGCATCTTCGCGCTGATGAAGCTCAAGACCGACGAGTTTCCGGACGTCGCGCCGCCCTGGCTGACGGTCGGGATCATCTATCCGGGCGCCAGCCCGGAAGTCGTCGAGAGTGAAGTGCTCAAGCCCGTCGAGGAGCAGATCGGCTCGATCGCCGGCGTGAAGCGCATCATGGGCAAGGCGTACGACGGCTACTCGATGATGATGATCGAGTTCCTCTTCGACAAGGATCTCAACGTCGCGTCGCAGGAAGTGCGTGACGCGATTTCGACGATCCGCGGCGATCTGCCGACGGAGATGAAGGAACCGATCATCTCGAAGTTCAACGACACCGATCGTCCGATCGTGTCGGTGGCGATCTCGTCGAGCGTGCTCTCGCCCGCCGAGCTGACGCGTCTGGCCGATCCGGGGATCACGCGCGAGCTGCGCGCGATTCCGGGCGTCGCCGACGTACAGATCTTCGGCAAGGTCGAGCGCGAGCTCACGGTCGAAGTCGATCCGCATCGTCTGCAGGCGGCGAACGTCAGCGTCGCCGAGGTCGTGCAGGCGCTCCAGATGCAGAACCTCGCGGCGCCGGTCGGCCGCGTGAACGGTGAGCTCGACGAGCGCGCGATCCGCCTGCGCGGTCGTCTCGAGAACCCGGCCGAGTTCAACAACCTTGTCGTGAAGGATCGCGGCGGTGCGCTGGTGCGTCTCGGCCAGGTCGCCGACGTCAAGGACGCGACCGCGGAAGCGCGCACCCTCGCGCTCTACAACGGCAAGGAAGCGATCGGCATCGACATCAAGAAGTCGAAGGGCTACAGCACCACCGACGTCGCGAAGCGCGTCATCACGCGGCTCCAGGAGCTCGAGAAGCTCCCCGAGCTGAAGAACGCGAAGATCGACGTCGTGAAGGACTCCGGCACGCGCGTCACCGCCGCGGTCGCGAACGTCGAGGAGGCGCTGATCCTCGGCGCGCTGCTCACCGTGCTCGTGGTGTTCGCGTTCCTCAACTCGTGGCGCTCGACGGTCATCACCGGCGTGGCGCTGCCGATCTCGGTGCTCGCGAGCTTCATCGCTGTGTGGGCGCTCGGCTTCAACCTCGAGACGATGTCGCTGCTCGGGTTGTCGCTGGCGATCGGTATTCTGATCGACGACGCGATCGTCGTGCGTGAGAACATCGTACGACATGTCGAGATGGGGAAAGACCATTTCACGGCAGCCCACGACGGCACCGACGAGATCGGTCTCGCCGTCGCGGCGACGACGTTCTCGATTCTCGCGGTGTTCGTGCCGATCGGCTTCATGCCGGGCGTCGGCGGCCAGTGGTTCAAGCCGTTCGCGCTCACGATCGCGGCATCGGTCGCGGTGTCGCTGTTCGTGTCGTTCTCGCTCGACCCGATGCTCTCGGCGTACTGGCCGGACCCGCACGTCGCGCCCGAGAAGCGGGCGTGGATCACGCGCAAGCTCGACACGTTCAATAACTGGTTCAACCGCCAGGCGGAGAACTACAAGAAGGTGATCGCGTGGGCGCTCGACCATCGGGCGGCGATGATGGCGATGGCGGCGCTGACCTTCTTCGCGTCGTTCTTCCTGCCGACGCGCGGCGTCTCCGGTCTCGCGGCGGCGACGGTCGGTATCGCGATCGTCGTCTTCGGTCTCGTGAGCAAGCGCGCCCACGGCGCCGTGCGCGGCGCGATCGTCGTCGTCGGTCTCGCGGCGTTCGTCATTCTGCCGCAGAAGGTGCCGGCGTTCCGCACGGTCGGCACGGCGTTCTTCCCGGAAGACGATCGCGCCGAGTTCATCATGGCGCTCCAGACGCCGCCGGGCTCGAACATCGAGTACACGCGGCTGAAGGCCGAGGAGGCCGCGCAGCTCGCGCGCGCCCTTCCGGAAGTGACGTATACCTATACGACGCTCGGCAACGGCGCGACCGGGGGTGTGGACGAAGGCAACATCTACGTCCGCACGAAGCCGAAGAACGAGCGCTCGCGCTCGATCGAAGAGATCGCGTCGCTCGTTCGTAAGGAGACGAGCCGGATGTCCGGCGCGACCGTGTCGGTGTTCACGGCCGACTTCGGCGGCGGGTTCAAGCAGATCCAGCTCCAGCTGCGCGGTCAGGATGTGCAGGCGCTCGCGCAGGCCGCGGACATGGTGAAGGCGGAAGTCGAGAAGATTCCGGGCGCGGTGGACATCGGTCTGTCGACGAAGGGACAGAAGCCCGAGCTGACGATCGAGCTGAATCGCGGCGTCGCCGGCTCGATGGGGCTGACCGTCGGTCAGGTCGCGCAGTCGCTGCGTCCGGCATTCGCCGGCATCGATGCGGGCTACTGGATCGATCCGACGGGCAAATCGCGCAAGGTGACCGTGCGTCTCACGCCCGAATCGCGTCAGCGCGCGTCGGATCTCGAGCGTCTGCCGATGGTGGTTCAGGGCCCGAACGGCGCGCCGTCGACGATGCCGCTCGGCCAGATCGCGACGATCAGCCAGGGCCTCGGCCCGGCGATCATCGATCACCTCAATCGTGAGCCGGTCGTCACGGTGGAGCTCAACACGTCGGGACGCGCGGCGGGTGACGTGACCGCGGACATCGAGAAGATGCTCCAGCGTGTTCGCCTCCCGGCCGGCGTGCACTACACGATCGGCGGCGACGCCGAGTCGCAGGCGGAGGTCTTCGGCCAGATCTTCTCGGCGCTCGGACTCGCCGTGCTGCTGATGTATCTGATTCTCGTCGTGCAGTTCGGATCGTTCGTCGATCCGATCGCGATCCTGATGTCGCTGCCGCTGTCGCTCATCGGCGTGATGCTCTCGCTCGCGATCTCGGGGATGACGATCAACATCATGAGCCTCATCGGCGTGATCCTGCTGATGGGTATCGTGGCGAAGAACGCGATCCTGCTCATCGACTTCGCGAAGTGGTCGCGCGAGGAGCGCGGCACGCCGCTGCGCGAGTCGCTGATCGAAGCGGGCTCGATCCGTCTGCGTCCGATTCTCATGACGACGTTCGCGCTCATCGCCGGCATGATTCCGGTCGCGCTCGGCCGCGGCGAAGGCGCGCAGTTCCGCGCCCCGCTCGGCGTCGCGGTGATCGGCGGCGTCATCACGTCGACGTTCCTGACGCTGCTCGTCATTCCGACGGGCTACGAGATTCTCGACGAATGGCGCCGCTGGTTCGCGCGCAAAGTCGGGATGACGCCGAAGCAGATGACGGCCGAGCACCAGATTCCGCAGCACGCCGGCGACTGATGTAACACGCGCACGTCATCAACGAAGCGAAGGACCCCTTTCCGAGAGGCGAGGGGTTCTTTGTTTTGTGCGCCCTGTCACATACTATTTGCCGCGACGGCAGCATCAGTCTTTCTTGATAGCTCACCACCAGGAGACGATGATGCGAAAGATGCTTTGGGGCGTAGCGCTCGTGAGCGCGGTCTCGTTGAACGCGGGTGCGCAGGTTTGCGTGGGCACGCCGTCGTATGCGGTCGGCAAGATGCGGGCAGGACTCGACGTCGGTCATGCCGACGGTGCCTCGCGAATCGGCGCCGAGTTCGCCACCGGCCATGCGAGCGGCGGGTTCCTTCGCGGCTCCGTGGCGTCGTATGATTTTTCGGGCATCGACGCCAGCAGCTCGGCCTTCGGCATCGGCGCGGGATACGCCGTGGACATGAACCCGCAAAAGACTGTGCAGTTCTGTCCGCTGGTCGGCTACACCTACATGCGCGGACCGGACGTCGGCAATCTCACCGTGCGCACCCACGAGCTGTCGGTCGGCGGCAGCATCGGCGGCTCGACGACGATCAGTCCGAAGGTCGATGCGCTGCCGTTCTTCTCGGCCGTCCTTGTTCGCGACCGGGCGAACCTCCACACGCCGAGCAACCCGAACATCTCTGCCGTGGATACCTACGGCGTCTGGTCGGCCGGCGTCGGCCTGGTGTTCAGCCGGACCTTCACGCTCCAGCCGGCGATCTCGCGGGCCTTCAACCACGGCGACGCCGCGACGATGTATTCGCTCGGCTTCACGGTCAACTTCGGCGACGCCGCCCGCCGATAGACGGGTTCAGGTCGGAAAGAGGACCCCTTTCGTCGAAGCGGCTTCGACGAAAGGGGTCCTTCATTCTTTGTAGGCACCGATCCTTCGTAACCTGTCTGGTTCCGGCGCGTGGTTTTAGCTTGAACCAGTCTCTACGGAGCGTCGAACGTGCTGTGCTACCTGAACGGCGAATTTCTCCCCCGTGCCTCGGCGGCGGTTCCGGTAGAGGATCGTGGGTTCATCTTCGGTGACGGCGTCTACGAAGTCTGGCGCGTCGTCAACGGACATCTGTTCGAGAACGGCCGGCATCTCGCGCGCCTGACCAACGGCCTGCGCGAGCTGCGCATTGCGTTGCCGGACATCGCCAATCCGCAGGTCCTTGCCGACGTCGCCGAGCGGGTGCTGTCGGAAAGCGGATTGATGGAAGGGGAAGCCACGCTGTACGTGGAAGTCACGCGCGGGACCGCGCCGCGCGCGCATGCCTTCCCTGCCGCATCGACCTCGCCGACGGTCTTCGTGATGGCGAATCGGTTCACGCCGCCGCACGCGGTGCGCGCCGCCGGCGCCACGGCGATCACGACGCAAGACGTCCGCTGGCTGCGCTGCGACATCAAGACGATCCAGCTGCTGCCGAACGTCCTCGCCAAGCAGGCGGCGACGGAAGCCGGTGCGATCGAAGCGATCCTCGTGCGCGACGGGATCGTCACCGAAGGCTCGCACACCAACGTCGTCGCCGTGATCGGCGGCGAGCTCTGGACGCATCCGCTCACCAATCTCGTGCTGCCCGGCGTGACGCGCGCGGTGGTGCTCGAGATCGCCGCGTCGCTCGGCATTCGCGTCCGGGAAGAGGCCATCGCCGAGAGCGAGCTGTTCGCCGCCGACGAGGTCTTTCTCGTCGGTACGACGACGGACGTGATGCCGATCGTTCGCGTGAACGATCGCGCGATCGGCTCTGGCCAGCCCGGCGCCGTGACGATGCGTCTCTACGAGGCGTTCCGCACTTACCTGGAAGAATCCATTGTTGCTGCAGACCGCGGCGTCGGCGTCGCCCGCGGCTGAGATTCTTGGTCGGCTCTGGGCGTACATCACGCTCGGCGCGACGGGAATCATCACCGAGGAAGCGACTCCACTCATCGGCGGTCTGGCGGCGCATGACGGGCGGCTGCATCTGTCGCTCGTCATCTTCTGGGTGGCCGGTGGAACGTGGGTCGGCGGGCTCGGGCTGTACTACATCGGGCGATGGCGCGGCGATTGGGCGCGCCGTCGCTGGCCGCACCTTCGCACGTTCATGTACCGCGCGCTGCGAATCGTGCGACGGCATCCATGGCGATCGTCGATCGGCGTGCGCTGGGCCTATGGCCTCCGCCTCACGCTGCCGATGGCCTGCGGCGCGGCGCGCATCCCGGTGTGGCTCTTCTCGATCGGCAGCGCGATCAGCAGCATCACCTGGTCGGTGGCGTTCACCATCCTGGGCTGGGGGTTCGGCCGCGCGACGCTGCGGATCGTCGGCCACGTCCGGCGCTACGAGAAGTATCTCGTCGCCGCGATCATCGTCGGGCTGTTGATCGTCTTCTGGGTCATGCGGAAGCGGCACGTCGAAGACGAAGTCGTCGAAGTCCTGGCGACGGGCGATACCGGGCCGATTCCGAAGCTGCATTTCGACGAGCCTTCGACGAACGGGGAGGAGCAATGATGAGAATGATTGCCACGCTGGCTCTCGCCGTGAGTGCTGCCTTCGGAGCGCCGGTCACGGAAGCGCGACCGGCGGCGACGCAAACGATCGTTTTGGCCGGCGGATGCTTCTGGGGTGTGCAGTCGGTGTTCGAGCACACGAAGGGCGTGACGAGCGCGGTGTCCGGCTTCGCCGGGGGCTGGGCCGACAAGCCTTCATATGAGCTGGTGAGCTCCGGGCGCAGCGGACATGCGGAGTCGGTGCAGGTCACGTTCGACCCGTTGCAGATCTCGCTCGATCAACTGCTCCAGATCTTCTTCACCGTCGCGCACGACCCGACGCAGCGCAACCGACAGGGACCGGATGTCGGCACGCAATATCGCTCGATGGTTCTCTATACGACCGACGAACAGAAGGCCGCGGTAAAGGCGTTCATCGATCGGCTGGAAAAGGAGCGTACGTACGGAGGTCGTCCGATCGTCACGGAAGTCGTTCCGTTCAAGACGTTCTTCGCGGCCGAAGCGTATCACCAGCACTACGCCGAGCGACACCCGAACGACCCGTACATCGTCTACAACGATGCGCCGAAGATCGCCGCGCTGAAGCAGCGGTATCCGCAGCTGTATCGCGAGCTGCCGTAGCTACGCGCTCCGCGCAGCCTCGCGCAGCCGCTTCCACGCCAGCGCGACGTGGCGCTCTTCCGTGCGAATGTTGCCGATCGCCAGACGCAGCGTGAAGCGGCCGCGAAGCTTGGTGTGCGAGAGAAACACGTCGCCGCCCGCGTTCACCGCGTGCATGATCGCCTCGTTCCGCCGATCGAGCTCGTCGTCGGAGAGTCCCGCCGGCGCGTAGCGGAAGCAGACGAGCGAGAAGGGCACGGGTGCCATGAGCTCCCAATCGTCGCTTTCCTCGATCCAGCCCGCGCAGGTGCGCGCGAGCTCGCAGTGCGCGCGCAGCCGCGCCGCGAGGCCGTCGACGCCGAACGCGCGGATGATCATCCACAGCTTGAGCGCGCGAAAGCGGCGTCCGAGCTGCACGCCGTAGTCCATGTAGTTGGCGACTTCGTCCTGCTCGCGCGTCACCAGATACTCGGGGACGAGCGAGAACGCGCGCTTGAGGATCTCCGGGCGCTTCACGTAGAACACCGAGCAGTCGAACGGCGTGAACAGCCACTTGTGCGGGTTCACGACGAGCGAATCCGCGCCCTCGATGCCGTCGAGAACCGTGCGAAACTCGGGGACGATCGCGAGCATGCCGCCGTACGCGCCGTCGACGTGCAGCCACACGTGCTCGCGCCGGCAGATCTCGGCGATCGCGGGCACCGGATCGATGCTCGTCATGCTCGTCGTGCCTACGGTCGCAACACACGCGATCGGCAGATAGCCATGCGCCTTGTCGGCGGCGATCGCCGCGGCGAGCGCATCGGGCTTCATCCGGAACTGGTCGTCATCGGCGATCTTCACGACGTTCTCGTGGCCGATCCCGAGCGCGAGCGCCGCCTTCTCGACCGACGAATGCGCGTGATGTGAGCAGTACACGCGCAGGCGCGGCAGATCGGTGCGTCCGGCCATGCCGCGCTCGCGAATCTGGAGCTCCGGACGCGCCTCGCGCGCCGCGGCGATCGCGAGCATCGACGAGATCGATGCGGTGTCGGTAGTGATGCCGAACCATTCGTCGCTCAAGCCGAGCATCTGGCGGAGCCAGTCGGTCGCGACCTGTTCGAGCTCCGTCGCCGCGGGCGACGTCTTCCACAGCATCGCCTTGACGTCGATCGCCGCCACCAGCATCTCGGCGAGAATGCCCGGCACCGACGACGACGTCGCGAAATAGCCGAAGAACGCCGGATGATTCCAGTGCGTGATCCCCGGCAGGATCTTCGATTCGAAGTCGTCGAGGATCGCGCGCATCGGCTGGCCCTCGCGCGGCGGCGACGCCGGAAGCGCATCGCGAACGTCGCCGGGCTTTACCTGCGAGAGCACGGGAAAGCGCTCGGGGTGCTCGAGGTACGATCCGATCCAGTCGAGAATCTCGCGGCCGCGCGCCTCGAGCTCGGCGCGCGGAAGATCACCGTGTTGCGAGTCGGTCATCGCCACCGGAAGATGCGGAGCGCCGCGACGTAGCAGACGATCGTCCAGACGGCGAGCACGGCGAGCTGCGGCCACAGACCCGCGAGCCCGACCCCGCGAAGCATGCTCGCGCGCAGGGCGTCATTCGTCGCCGTCAGCGGCAGCGCCTTGATGAACGGCTGCACCGCGTGCGGAAAGTTCTCCGACGAGAAGAACACGCCCGAGAGCACCCACATCGGGAGCATCGTGAGATTCATCAGCCCGGACACGCCTTCCATCGTCTTCGACCGCGACGCGATCAGCAGCCCGAGCCCTCCGAAGGAGAGCGCGCTGACGACGCCGATCGTCGCGATGCCGACGATCGATCCGCGCATGGGCACGTGAAAGAGCAGCGTTGCGAACGTCAGCAGCACGCCGATCTCGACGAACAGCAGCACGAGCCGTGATAGCAGATATGAGGCGAGATACTCGGCGCGCGACATCGGCGTGGCGACGAGGCGCTTCAACAGATTCCGGCGCCGCTGGTCGACGATGGAGAAGCCGAGCCCCCAGATGCCGCCGCCCATGATGGTCATGCCGACCAGCCCGGGCACGACGAAGTCGATGTACCGCGAGCCCGCTTCGCGAATCTGCCGATCGGTCACCCGAATCGGATCCGGCCGCCCGGCGCCGCGCTGGATCGCATCGTTGGCGAGCAGCCGCGCGGTGCGCGAATCGGGACGCGTATCATCGTACTCGTAGTGAAACGCGGAATCCTTCGGATCGATGACGAGCGCGACGCGACCGGTGCGCAACGCCGTGCGCGCACTGTCGCCGGCGAGACGCTCGACCGCCAGCCCCTTGTCGCGCGCGAGCCATGCGGCCACGGTGTCCGAGCGCGGCGAGTCGGCAACGACGGCGACGTGCACGACGTCGGGCGGCTTGCTGCGGAAGGCGATCCCAAGTCCGATCGCGAGAAGGATCGGAAAGCCGAACGACCAGAAGAGCGCTTCCGGCTCGCGGAGATATTCCTTGAACCGGACGCCGACCAGCTGGCCCAGTGAGCTCGGGCGATCAGACATCGCGCAGCTGCCTGCCGGTGAGCGACACGAAGACGTCCTCGAGCGACGCCGAATGTGTCGTGAGATTCGTCAGCTCGAGATTGTGCCGCGCGATCAGCGCGAGCAGCGCCGGCAGCGTGCGATGCAGGGCGCTGACCTGGAGCTCGAACCCCGACGCGAGCGTGCGCGCCGCGCGCACGCCGTCGAGCGCGCGCAGCTCGGCGATATCGAGCGCCTCGCGCGATCCCGCGAGGTCGAACACGATCACGTGCTCAGCGCCGAGTGATGCGATGAGCTCGTGCGGCGTGCCGAGTGCGATGACCTTGCCGTGGTCGACGATCGCGACGCGGTCGCAGAGGATTTGCGCCTCGTCCATGTAGTGCGTCGTGAGGATGATCGTCCGGCCGAGTGCCTTGAAGTCGGTGATCAGGTCCCAGAGCTGGCGGCGCGACTGCGGATCGAGCCCCGTCGTCGGCTCATCGAGAAAGAGCAGATCGGGATCGCCGACGATCGCGCAGGCGAGCGCGAGGCGCTGCTTCTGGCCGCCGGAGAGCTTACCGACGCGCGCGTTGCGCTTCTCGTCGAGCTGGACGAGACCGATCGCGTCGTCGATCGTGCGGCCGTTGTCGTAGAAGCTGCGAAAGAGACGCACCGTCTCCTCGACGGTGAGCTTATCGGTGAGCTGTGTCTCCTGGAGCTGAATGCCGAGTCGCTCGCGCAGCTCGTGCTCGTTCCGGTCCCAGCGCATGCCGAGCGGCTCGACGCGGCCGGAATCGGCCATGAGCAGCCCTTCGCAGATCTCGATGGTCGTCGTCTTGCCCGCACCGTTGGGACCGAGCAGGCCGAAGCATTCGCCATGCGCGATCGACAGGTCGATCCCGTCGACGGCGCGGACGTCGCCATAGTGCTTTTTCAGATCCTGAACGAGCAGGGCAGGGGCGGTCGCGGTCATGCGACAGTAAACCTACAGCGTATTGCTGGTCGTCGGAGCCAGGCGTAGTGTGAGAGCATCCCACCCGGGGCGGGGTTATGCGGTGGATCGGAAGGTTGGTGGTGTGCGGGGGGCTCGCGGCGGCATCGTCGGCGGGCGCGCAACAGGCGCGCGGTGTAGTCGCCGGAGTGGTATCGGATTCGACGGGGCGACCGGTGTTCGGCGCGAGCGTGGATGTCGTGGACACGGACATCCGCGTGATGACGAATACCGCCGGACGCTACGTCCTTCCGGAGGTCTGGCCCGGCCGCACGGCGGTACGAGTTCGCCGCGTCGGCTTCGCGCCGCAGATCCTGAATGTTTCCGTCTCCTCCGGCGACACGACGCGCGCGGACTTCATGCTCGGCGTCGTCGCCGCCCTGCCCGCAACGCGGGTGTCGGCCGAGCCGAACCGCGGGAAGATGTCCGAGTTCAACGATCGGCGGTCGCGCGGTCTCGGTCTGTTCGTCACCCGCGACGACATCGAGCGGCGGCAGCCGAAATCGATGAGCGAGATGCTGCGCACGCTTCCCGGTGTGACGGTTTCCGAGCGCGAACCGGGGGTGCCGAAGCCGGTCCGCATGGACCGGTCCCGTTCCTTGTCGTGTCGCGTACAGCTCTACGTCGACGGCTTGCCATATCCGGACGGCAACGTCGACGACTTTCCACCGGAGACCGTCGAGGGCGTGGAAATCTTCCGCGGGCCATCGGAGATCCCGGTGGCCTTCCGGAATCGCGATACGGGATGCGGGCTCATCTCTATCTGGACCCGCGATCCGGCGGCTGCCGCCCGCACGCCCTGACGGCCGAAACCGTCGGCGCGACGGGACCGTAAGCCTCGGGGGACGTCCAACCCGAGGCCTCGCATGCTGTTCATCGCCGGCGCGATCGCGCTGCATCTTCAGGTCGTCCAGGCCGCGCCTGGCCGCAGCCGCACGCCCGTAGTTCGCGACAGCACCCCGGTCGCCGATTCGATCACGCGCGGACGACATCGGCGCGCACGTCGCGCGCCGGTCACCGCGGAGCTTCAGCAATCGGCGTTCAAGGACCCCCTCGCGCGCACGACGCTCCTTCAGGCGCGCGATGCGCGCATGAAGCAGGACTCGGCGCTCAAGTCGTACGATGCGATGTCATACCAGCGCATCTCGGCAGGCATGGGCTTCACGAAGATCGGCCGCGATCGCCTGATCTTCCGTCACGAGAGCGCATCGCGCATTCGCTGGCAGGACGGCGTCGGCGTGTGGATCGACGTGAAGGGCCGGCGCACCGTGATGCCGATGATCCCCGGCGACGAAGCGAAGAAGGAAGTGCGCCACGCGGGTGATGATCCCGACATGTCGGGATCGATCCCGTACTATCCGGGCTACGAGCCGCTGTGGGTCGGCGGCGACATGGCCCGCGCGCAGGTCGATGAAAGCGACATCGTGAATCCGCTCGCCGATGGATCGGAGGCGTACTACACCTTCGAGACCGGTGATTCGATCAGCTTCCGTCTGCCCGACGGTAAAGCGATTCGTTTGCGCGAGCTGAAGGTGCGTCCGCGTCAGCCGAAGTGGAATCTCGCCGTCGGCTCGCTCTGGTTCGACACGCAGTCGGGACAGCTCGTGCGCGCGGCGTACCGGCTTTCCGTTCCGATCGACATCTGGGAGGTCGCGACGGCCGACGATCCGAAGTCGATGGACGACGTCCCGGTATGGGTGAAGCCGATGATCACGCCGATGAAAGCGCAGGTGTCGGCGATCGCCGTCGAATATGGTTTGCACGAAGGACGCTTCTGGTTGCCGCGCCTTCGCATGGCCGAAGCCGACGCCCAGGTGAGCTTCATGCACGTTCCGGTGAAGATGGAAGAGAGCTTCACCTACGCGAGTGTGAACGCCAAGGACACGCTGCCGACGATCCAGCTCGCCGGCGCGCCGCGTCTGCCGTCGCCGCCCGATTCCCTGAGCGAAGATCAGAAGCTGGCATGGCGGGATTCGATGCGTCTGGCGCGGCGCGATTCGATTCGCGAAGCGACACGCGTCCGGGTCGAGGCACGTCGCGACTCTGTACGCCGCGGCATCGCAACGCGGCGAGTCGCCGTGTGCGACACCGCAGAGATTCGCACGACGACGTCGCGGCGGATGAGTGGATCGTTGCCGGTGGCGCTGCGCATGCCGTGCGACTACGACAAGCTCGAACACTCGCCCGATCTCCCGCCGTCGATCTACGATCCGGGGGATGAGCTGTTCGGCACGAAGGAGCTCGAGGCGTTGAAGGCCGAGGCGTTGTCGATGAGCGCACAGGCGCCGGTGAGCTTCCAGTTGCAGCTCCTGCCGCCGCCGGTAATTGCCTTCGGCCCGTCGATGATGCGGTACAACCGCGTCGAGGGGCTTTCGTTCGGCGCGTCGGTGGAGCAGCAGCTCGGCGGCGGTTACAGCGCGCTGGCGATCGGACGGCTGGGACTGGCCGATCGCGAGCCGAATCTCGAGCTCACCGGAACGCGCACGAATCTCACGACGTCGATCCATCTGAGCGGCTACAACCGTCTCGTGTCGGCGAGCGACTGGGGACGTCCGCTCAGCTTCGGCAGCTCGTTCTCGGCGCTGATGTTCGGCCGCGACGAGGGCTTCTACTATCGCGCATCGGGGCTCGAGCTCGGCGGTGCACGCGAGGCCTCGTTCGGCAGCGGAACGCGCGTCGAATGGCGTGGCTTCCTCGAGCGCCAGCGCAGTGCCGCGGTGCACACGAACTTCGCCGTGAACGGCGCCGATTTTCCCGCGAATCTGACCGCGCGACGCGGGGCGTACGCCGGCCTCGGCGCGCGGTTCAGCAACAGCTACGGCCTCGATCCCGCCGGCCTTCGCGTCTTCAGCGATCTCCGTTTGGAAATTGCGAATGGAGATTCACTTTTCGGCCGCGGGGCCCTCGACATGACGCTGTCACACGGGCTCGGCGAGCGACTCGCGGGGGCGCTGACGTTGTCCGGCGGTACGTCGGCCGGCGGCGTTCCGGCGCAGCGGCTGTGGTATCTCGGCGGGTCGCAGACGATTCGCGGACAAAGCCCGGACACGGCGCAGAGCGGCAATGCGTTCTGGATGTCGCGATTGGAGCTCGGCGCGAATCGCGCGTCGATCCGTCCGACCGTATTCGGCGATCTGGGATGGGTCGGTGATCGCAGCCGGATGTCACAGGTCGGCCGGCCGATGAGCGGCGTCGGCGCGGGCGTCTCCTTCCTCGACGGTCTGTTCCGGTTCGACGTCGCGCGCGGCATCTATCCTCGCAAGCAGTTCCGCGTGGATCTCTATCTGGAGTCGAAGTTCTAACGTGACCTTTACGACGCATTGGTGTAGCAGGCTGCCATGCTAGCCACCGCCCTGGCAGTCATCGCGTTTCAGCAAGGAAGCATCTCGGTCAGCGCAGGGAGTGGCCAGAAGACGGCCGTCCGCATCCACGTCACCGAGTCCGACAGCACGCGGCAACGCGATTCGACGAGTCGCTCGAACAAGCCGATTTCGGCGACGCCCGCGCAGATCGCGAGCGCATTCGCCGATCCACAGGCGCGCACGCTGCTCGAGCGAGCCCGTGTCGCGCGGATGCAACAGGATTCCTCACTCACGGCGTACGAGGCGTCGACGCTACAGCGTCTGACGATCGGGCTCGGACTCACCAAGTTCGGGCGCGACCGAATTCTCTTTCGCAGCGAAGGCGCGGCACGGGTGCGCTGGTCGCGGAACGTCGGCGCGCAGATCGACGTCACCGGCCGGCGCAGCGCGGCGCCGGCGATCGGCGGCTCGAGCGACGTCGACATCGAGGGTGCGCTCTCGCCGATCCCGTACTTCCCGGGACGCGATGCGCTCTGGCTCGGGCTCGACGTCGTGAAGGACACGGAAGACAAGGACGACGTCATCAACCCGATGTCGCGATACGCCGAGGCGTTCTATACGTACAAGACCGGCGACTCGGTAACCTTCCGCCTGCCCGGCGGATCGGTGGTGCAGCTGCGCGAGCTCGAGGTGCGGCCGCGCCGTCCCGACTGGCACGCCGTGGTGGGATCGTTCTGGTTCGACGTCAGCTCCGGCCAACTCGTGCGCGCGGCATTCCGCATGTCGCAGCCGATCGATTTTCTGAACGACGAGACGAGCGACGACGACAAGCCCGGACCGGTCGCGCGCGCGTTCATTCCGAAGACGACCGGCAGCATCGACGGCGTGGCGGTCGAGTACGGCCTCTATCAGGGCCGCTTCTGGCTGCCGCGCACGGAGATCATTCAGGGGAACATCACCGCGGGCTTCGCGCGCATGCCGATGAGCATCGAGGAGCACTTTACCTACTCCTCGGTGAACGCGCTCGACACGCTGCCGACGATGCGCGACCGCCGCGCGTCGGTGTCGCCGCCGCCGCCGCCACCGGGAACGGACAAGGCAACGGCGGCGCGCCTGCGCCGGCAGTTCACCGACAGCGTGAATGCGGCGCGCGAAAAGACCGAGTGCGATGCGACCGGCAGCCGCTCGATCCGCACCGATCGCTACGATGCCGGTCTCGCGCTGATGGTCTACATCCCGTGCGACACGGCGAAGCTCGCGCACTCGCCCGACCTTCCCGGCTCGCTGTTCGACGCCAACGACGCGGTCTTCGGCGACGCCGAGCGCGATGCGCTGCTCGCACGCGCGAAGACGATGATGCCGCCGATGCCGGCGTTCCAGCTCATGCGCCCGTCGATTCAATACGGGCCGGATCTTCAGCGGTACAATCGCGTCGAGGGACTGTCGCTGTCGTTCGACGCGACGATGCCGGTCGCTCCGGCGACGTCGCTGCGTTTCTCGCCGCGGATGGGAACGGCCGACCGGGTGTTCAACGGTGAGCTGTCGCTCGCGCGGTTGAACGGCGCCGGGACGAACGCGCTCACCGTCTACAAGCGACTCGACGCCGTGAACGACTGGGGTAATCCGCTCAGCTTCGGCTCGGGGCTCTCGGCGTTTCTCTTCGGGCGCGACGAGGGCTTCTACTATCGCACCACCGGCGCCGAGCTCGCGGGCGACAAATTCTTCGGGCGTGCGGTGCAGTGGCGCCTGTTCATGGAGCGTCAACGCAGTGCGCCGGTGAACACGAACGTGTCGCTGCCGCACGCGTTCGGCTCTTCGGGGTTCTCGCCGCTTCAGAACATCATCGCGGGTCGGGCGCACGAGAGCGGCGCATCGATCCGGAAGGTCAGCACGTTCGGGCTTGACCCCGAAGGCTTCCGTCTGCTCAGCGATCTGCGGCTCGAGGGGGCCTTCGGCGATTTCGATTACGGCCGCGGCGCGCTCGATCTCACCCTGTCGCATCCGCTCGGCCGCGCGTTCAATCGCGACTTCAGCGCCGCGCTCACCGCCGGCGCCGGTACGACCGCGGGTCAGGTGCCGCTCCAGCGTCTCTATTACGTCGGCGGCATCTCGAGCATTCGGGGCGAGGACGCCGGCTCGCGCATTGGAACGAGCTACTGGCTCACGCGGACGGAAATCGGCTACGGCGGCGCCGGCTTTCGTCGCCTCCTGTTCCTCGACCTCGGCTGGGCCGGCGATCGCCGGAACTGGGGTGCCGACGTGAAGCCCGCCAGCGGAGTCGGGCTCGGCTGGTCGTTTCTCGACGGCCTGATTCGGACGGACGTCGCGAGAGGGTTGCAGCCGAAGGGGCAGTGGGCGTTTGGGATGTATTTGAATGGGAAATACTGATCGAGGATCGAGGATCGGGGGG
>CBHWBX010000013.1:0-22161 GCA_966111935.1 uncultured Gemmatimonadaceae bacterium | reverse complement strand
TCGGGGTCGTGTCGTACCGGAAGCTGCCGGTGAGCGACCTGCCGGCCATCGACTATCCGACGCTGAACGTGAACGCCAATCTCCCCGGCGCGGCGCCGGAGACGATGGCGGCGACGGTCGCGACGCCGCTCGAGAAGGCCTTTTCGGCGATCGCGGGCATCGACGAGATCACCTCGAACAGCAACACCGGCAGCACGAACATCACGCTCCAGTTCGGCCTCGATCGTGACATCGAGGTCGCGGCGCAGGACGTCAACGCGGCGATCGGCAAGACGCTGCCGTTCCTGCCGTCGACGATCCTGCCGCCGAACTATCGCAAGAACAACCCGAACGCGTCGCCGGTCGTGACGATCGCGCTCACGTCGAACGTCCTGCCGATGACGCAGGTCGACGAGTACGCGGAGACGACGATCGCGCAGCAGCTTTCGATGATCGAGGGCGTGGCGTCGGTGAACGTGTTCGGCTCGGCGAAGTACGCGGTGCGCGTGCAGCTCGACCCGAAGCAGCTCTCGGCGCGGAACATCGGCGTGTCGCAGGTCGCGCAGGCGATCCGGCAGAACAACGTCATGCTCCCGACGGGCGTGCTGTACGGGAAGGACAAGACGCTGACGCTGAACGCGACCGGGCAGATGCAGAACGCGTCGGAGTTCCGGAACCTGATCATCGCGTATCGCAACGGCGCGGCGGTCCGGCTCGGCGACGTCGCGAACGTGCTCGACGACATTCAGAACAACAAGTCGGTCAGCTACTTCAACCGCGAGCGGTCGGTCAATCTGTTCGTGCAGCGCCAGCCGGGCACGAACACGATGGAGATCGCCCAGCGCGTGAAGGACCGGCTGCAGGAGATCCAGAAGGGGCTGCCGCCGACGCTGAGCGTCCACGTGCAGTACGACAAGTCGATCACGATCGGCAACGCGGTGAAGGACGTGAAGGAGTCACTGCTGGTCGCGCTCGTGCTCGTGATCGTGGTGATCTTCATCTTCCTGCGGAGCGCGGTGGCGACGCTGATCCCGAGCGTCACGCTGCCGCTGGCGATCATCGGCACGTTCTCGGCGATGTACGCGCTCGACTTCAGCATCGACAACCTGTCGCTGATGGCGCTCACGCTCGCGGTGGGCTTCATCGTCGACGACGCGATCGTGATGCTCGAGAACATCGTGCGCCACATCGAGATGGGGAAGACACCGATGCAGGCGGCGCTCGACGGCGCGGGCGAAGTCGGCTTCACCGTGCTCTCGATGTGTCTGTCGCTGTCGGCGGTGTTCATCCCGCTGATGTTCATGGGCGGCATCATCGGCCGGTTGTTCCGCGAGTTCGCGGTGACGATCAGCGTGTCGGTGCTCATCTCCGGCTTCATCGCGCTGACGCTGACGCCGATGCTGTGCAGCCGGCTGCTCAAGGGGCACAAGCCGGGCGAGAAGGAAGAGCACGGCAAGTTCTACAACATCACCGAGCGCGGCTTCGAGGCGATCCTCCAGGCTTACAATCGCAGCCTCCGCTGGGTGATGTCGCATCGCCCGCTGACGCTGGCGTTCTCGGCGATGGTGCTCGTCGCGACGTATTTCGTGTGGACGAAGATCCCGAAGGGACTCTTTCCGCCCGATGACACCGGCTCGCTGAACGCGAACGCCGAGGCCGCGCAGGGCACGCCGTTCACGGAAATGATGAAGTACGGCCAGCAGCTGAGCGCGAAGCTGTCGACGGATACGAACGTCGCGTCGTTCACGATGGACGTCGGCGGCGGCTTCGGTCCGTCGAACCAGGTGCGCTTCAACATCACGCTGAAGCCGGCGGGGCAGCGTCCGCCCGCGGATCAGATGGTGTTCGAGCTGCGCCGGGTGATGAGCGGCATTCGCGGCGTCGACGTGTCGGTGACGAATCCGCCGAGCATCCAGATCGGCGGCCGCGGCGGCCGGTCGTCGTACCAGTACACCCTGCGCGGATCGGACATCAACGAGCTGTATCGCCAGGGCGAGCGGCTGATGAACCGGCTCCAGGAAAGCTCGATGCTGAGCAGCGTGAACTCGAACCTGCTCAACCGCAGCCCGATCGTGAAGGTGCACATCGACCGGCAGCGCGCGCTCTCGATGGGCGTGACGCCGGCGGCGATCGAGCAGGCGCTGGCGAACGCGTACAACCAGCAGCAGGTCTCGACGATCTTCATGCCGACCAACCAGTACACGGTCGTGATGGAGACGGTGCCGAGCGCGCAGGTGGACGCGACGGTGCTCGAGCACTTCTACGTGCCGGCGTCGGGCGGGCGTCAGATCCCGCTGCCGGAAGTGGCGTCGTTCGAGATGACCACCGGCCCGCTGAGCGTGGCGCACTCCGGTCAGATGGCGTCGATGACGATCTCGTTCAACCTCGCCGAAGGGGTGTCGCTCGGCGCGGCGACGGCCGAAGTCGATCGGATCGCGAAGGACGTGCTGCCGCCGACGATCACCGGGTCGTTATCGGGCACGGCCGCGGCGTTCCAGGATTCGCAGAAGGGCATGGGCGTCCTGCTGCTGATCACGATCTTCATCATCTACATCATTCTCGGGATCCTCTACGAGAGCTTCATCCACCCGGTGACGATCCTCACCGGCCTACCGTTCGCGGCGTTCGGCGCGCTGCTCGCGCTGTACGTGACGGGCGTGGAGCTCGGCGTCTACGGTTACGTCGGCATCATCATGCTGATCGGCATCGTGGAGAAGAACGCGATCATGATGATCGACTTCGCGCTCGAGCGTCAGCGCAACGAGAACATCTCGCCGTCGCAGGCGATCGTCGAAGCGGCGGGCGTGCGGTTCCGTCCAATCATGATGACGACGGTGTCGGCGATCGTCGGCACGCTGCCGATCGCGATCGGCATCGGCGCCAGCGCCGCGTCGCGGCGTCCCCTCGGCGTGGCGGTGGTCGGCGGTCTGGCGTTCTCGCAGGTGGTCACGCTGTACGTGACGCCGGTGTTCTACTCGTACTTCGACGAGCTGCAGTCGTGGCTGGGCCGCAAGACGCGTCGCGCGGTGACGGCGGAGCATCCCATCCCGGCCCCCGTGGCCGGCGATTGATCTATCTGTTTGAACAGCAACATCTCACCGCAGAGGCGCGAAGACGCAGAGAAACGCAGAGAACAACAGAACTAATGATGATGAACCATGAGTTACTCGGGTCATCGCCGTCTGCAGTTCTCTGCGAAACTCCGCGTCTCCGCGTCTCCGCGTCTCCGCGGTGAGCGGTTCCAGCTTTTGACTTTTCCTTTCCTGACCAAGTAGTCGATGAATTTCACGACGCTGTTCATCAAACGTCCCGTCATGACGACGCTCGTCATGATCGGCATTCTCGTCTTCGGTATCGTGGCCTACCGGCAGCTGCCGGTGAGCGATCTGCCGAACGTCGACTTCCCGACGGTCACGGTGAGCGCGACGCTCCCGGGCACGAGCCCGCAGACGATGGCGGCCACGGTGGCGACGCCGCTCGAGAAGCAGTTCTCGACGATCGCGGGCATCGACAACATGACGTCGACGTCGAGCCTCGGGCAGACGCAGATCGTCATCCAGTTCGCGCTCGACCGGAACATCGACGCGGCGGCGCAGGACGTTCAGGCGGCGATCGCGCAGACGACCCGCCAGCTGCCGCAGGGCATCATCCCGCCGGCGTATCAGAAGACGAACCCGGCCGACGCGCCGATCCTCACGCTGGCGCTGACGTCGAGCGAGGTCTCGCTGTCGGCACTCGACGAGATCGGTGAGACGACGCTCGCGCAGCGCCTGTCGATGGTCGCGGGCGTGGCACAGGTGATGGTGTACGGCGCGCAGAAGTACGCGGTGCGCCTCCAGCTCGACCCGGGGCAGCTCGCGACGCGCAACATCGCGCTCGAGGACGTGGCGCAGGCGGTGACGCAGCAGAACGTCAACATGCCGACGGGCGTCCTCAACGGACCGCGCACGGCGCTCACGGTGCAGGCGACCGGCCAGCTCGAGAACGCGAGCCAGTTCGCCGACGTGATCGTCGCCTACCGCAACGGCGCGCCGGTGCACCTCGACGAGATCGGCCGCATCACCGACGACGTGCAGAACAACAAGACGGCGAGCTGGTTCAACGGCGAGCGCTCGATCGTGCTCGCGGTGCAGCGCCAGCCGGGCACGAACACCGTGGACGTCGCGAACCGCGTGAAGGAGATGCTCCAGAAGATCCAGCTGGAGATCCCGCCGTCGGTCCGCATGTCGATCCTCTACGACCGCTCGATGACGATCAAGGCGTCGGTCGACGACGTGACGTTCACGCTCGTCCTGACGCTGTTCCTGGTCGTGGCGGTGATCTTCGTCTTCCTGCGCAACTGGTCGGCGACGATCATCCCGAGCCTCGCGCTGCCGATGTCGATCATCGGCACGTTCTCGATCATGTACCTGCTGCACTACTCGCTCGACAACCTGTCGCTGATGGCGCTCACGCTCGCCGTCGGCTTCGTGGTCGACGACGCGATCGTGATGCTCGAGAACATCGTGCGACATCTCGAGATGGGGAAACCGCGGATGCAGGCGGCGATCGACGGCGCGGCGGAAGTCGGCTTCACGATTCTGTCGATGACGTTCTCGCTCGCCGCCGTGTTTATCCCCTTCCTGTTCATGGGCGGCATCATCGGCAAGCTGTTCCACGAGTTCGCGGTGACGATCGGCGTCGCGATTCTTGTGTCCGGCTTCGTATCGCTGACGCTGACGCCGATGCTGTCGAGCCGCTTCCTCAAGTCGGACCACGGGAAGCAGCACGGCCGGATGTACCAGATGTTCGAGCACTTCTTCGATTCGATGCTCGGCGTGTACGAGCGGACCCTCGCGTGGGTGATGGCGCGCCGTCCGCTCACGCTCGTCTTCTCGACGATCATCCTCGTCGCGACGGGCTACCTCTTCTGGTCGACCCCGAAGGGCCTCTTCCCGACGGACGACACGGGCCAGCTCCTCGCGACCACCGAAGCCAAGGAAGGCGTCTCGTTCGACGCGCTGGTGAAGCAACAGGCGATGGTCGCCGAGGCGATCAAGAAGGATCCGGACGTGCGCTCGGTGACGTCGTCGGTCGGCACGACCGCCGCGGCGAACCAGGGACAGATCACGATCGACCTCAAGCCGATCGAAGAGCGCCACCGCAGCGCCGAGGAGATCTCGCACGACCTGGCGAATGCGACGGCGAACATCCCGAACATCACGACGTTCATCCAGAACCCGCCGGCGATCTCGATCGGCGGCCTGTCGTCGAAGTCGCTCTACCAGTACACGCTCCAGAGCGGCGACATCAACGCGCTGAATACCGCCGCGCGTGAGATGGAGAGCCGGATGCGCCAGATCCCGGGGCTCATCGACGTCACGAGCGACCTGTTGATCGAGAACCCGCAGGTCACGATCGACATCGATCGCGAGCAGGCGGGGCAGCTCGGCGTCTCGGCGACGGAGATCGAGAACACGCTGTACGACGCGTTCGGCCAGCGCCAGGTGTCGACGATCTACACGGCGACGAACGAGTACTGGGTGGTGATGGAGCTGCTCCCCGAGCACCAGCAGGACGTCGACGCACTCGGCAAGCTGTGGGTGCGCTCGTCGCGCGGTCCGCTCGTACCGCTCAGCTCCGTGGCGAAGTTCAAGTACACCGTCGGTCCGGTGACGGTGAACCATTCCGGCCAGCTGCCGGCGGTGACGGTGTCGTTCAACCTCGCCCCGGGCATGTCGATCGGCACGGCGGTGAAGCAGGTCGAGACCGTCGCGAAGGAAGTCCTGCCGTCGACCGTCGGGGCGAGCTTCTCGGGCATGGCGCAGGCGTTCGTGACGACGCAGCAGGGCCTGCTGCTCCTCATGCTCCTGGCCATCTTCGTCATCTACGTCATCCTCGGCGTCCTGTACGAGAGTTTCATCCATCCGATCACGATTCTCACCGGTCTGCCGTTCGCGGCGTTCGGCGCGCTCGTGACGCTGATCATCTGCGGGATGGATCTCGACATCTACGGGTTCGTCGGCATCATCATGCTGATCGGCATCGTCGAGAAGAACGCGATCATGATGATCGACTTCGCGATCGAGACGCGTCGCGACGGCGACAAGTCGCCGACCGCGGCGATCCTCGAGGCGGCGAGCGTGCGCTTCCGTCCGATCATGATGACGACGATGGCGGCGCTGATGGGCGCGGTTCCGATCGCGGTCGGCTGGGGCGCCGGCGCGTCGACGCGTCGTCCGCTCGGCGTGGCGGTGGTGGGCGGCCTGGCGTTCTCGCAGCTCGTGACGCTGTACGTCACCCCGGTGTTCTACACCTATCTCGACCAGCTACAGCAGTGGTTCTCGCGCCGCAAGTCGAGCGACGCGCATCCGAACGTGCCGGCGAAGGACGCGCATCTGCCGGGAGCCCATCGGCCGGAGCCCGTCGCGGGGGACTGAAGCCTACTTGTCATCCCGAGCAAAGCGAGGGATCTATTATCACTGTCGAGAGGCCTGGCCCCCTGCAGTGAGAGTAGATCCCTCACTTCGTTCGGGATGACAAATCGTCTTGGCGTACTCGCCATTCACGGAATGGGAAACACCGGCCCTTCGTTCGCGGAGCCGTTGATCAGGCGTCTGATCGAGGAGCTGGGGCCGCTCGCCGGGAACGTGGCGTTCGAGACCTGCTATTGGGCGCCGCTGCTTCAGCGACAGCAGGAAGTGACGTGGGAGCGCCTGCTCGCGAGCGGGACGATGAGCCAGCACAGCGCGCGTCGATGGATCGTGAGCGCGCTCGGCGATCCCGTGAGCTACCTCTCCGGCTACCTCGGCACCGACGCACCGGCGTACGACGCCGTGCACGAATGCATGCGCGCCGCCCTCGAGCGGCTCGAGCACCGCGTCGTTCCGGATGCGCCGCTCGTGATCCTCGCGCACTCACTCGGCGGGGTGATCGCGAGCAACTACCTGTGGAACGAGCAGCGCGCGTCAGGGACGGTGCAGCCGGCGAAGGAGCGTACGCCGGAAGCCGCGCCGGGATCGGGGAAGCGCCGCGCGATCGGGCGGACGCCGTTCGAGCGGCTGGAGCGGCTGACCACGCTCATCACCTACGGGTGCAACATCCCACTGTTCCTTCCGCCGGCGCCCCCGATCGAGTGCGTGGCGTTTCCGCCGCCCCAGCTGTCCGACGACTGGAAGGCGCTCAGCCGCTGGCTCAACGTGTACGATCCCGACGATCTGCTCGGCTACCCGATCGCGACGATCTGGGACGATCCGAAAGGGACGAGCATCGACGACGTCCCGCTCGACGTCGGCCCGTGGCCGATCGGCGAGACGCCGTTCGTGCATTCGTTCTACGATCGATCGACCGAGTTCATCCGGCTGATTGCCGAGGAGCTTCGCGGCTTGTCGACGCCTGCGCCGTAGCGCGGCGCTCGTGGGTGCCTTCGGCGAATTCCTCGATCATCTTACGATTGAACGCCGGAATGTCGTCCGGCTTGCGGCTCGTGACGAGCCCTTCGTCGGTCACGACTTCCTGATCGCTCCAGTCGGCGCCGGCGTTGCGGAGATCGGTCTGGAGCGACGGCCACGAAGTGACGGAACGATTGCGCACGACGTCGGCCTCGACGAGGAGCCACGGTCCGTGGCAGATCGCGGCGACGGGCTTCCCGGCGTTGAACATCTGCCGAGCGAAGTCGACGGCCTTGCTGTTCATGCGCAGACGATCGGGGTTCATGACGCCGCCCGGGAGCATCAGCGCGTCGAAATCATCGGGGCGTGCCTGATCGAGCGGGAGATCGACCTGGAGCTCGTCGCCCCAGTGGTCGTGCTGCCATGCCTTGATCGTTCCGCTCTTGGGTGAGATGAGCGTCGTCTTCGCGCCGGCGTCGTCGAGCGCCTTGCGCGGCTCGGTGAGCTCGACCTGCTCGACACCGTCGGTCGCGAGGATCGCGACCCGCTTGCCATTGAGCTTTGCTGCCACGGGGATCTCCAGTCGAAGAAGGGATTCTGACGGCGGGCAAGCGGTGGGCCGCCAGTTAGCTTTTCAGTCGACCTTTCGCGGACAATTGTGATGAAGATCGGCATCGTCGGCGCGGGTGCGATCGGTGGATGGATCGGGGTTCCGCTCGCGGCGCTCGGCCACGACGTGAGTGTGCTTGCGCGCGGTGAAACGCTGCGCGTGCTGCGGCGCGACGGGTGGCGTCTCGAGCGTTCGTCGAACGGGACGACGGTGCAGGCGATGGTGCGCGCCAGCGACGATCCCGCGGAACTCGGCGAGCAGGACGTGCTCGTCATCGCCGTGAAGGGCCACGCCCTCCCGACGCTCGCCCCGACGCTGGCGCCGATGATCGGCCGGAGCACGCTCATCGTCCCGGCGATGAATGGCGTGCCATGGTGGTTCCTGCTCACCGACGAGACGCCCGACATCGTGATGCCGCTCGCGTCCGTCGATCCTGGTGGGGCGATCAGCCATTCGATCCCGCTCGATCAGGTGATCGGATGCGTCGTGCATGGATCAGCGCGAAACGATCGTCCCGGGGTCGTCGTGCACATTGCCGGCGCGCGGCTGATCGTCGGCGAGCCGGCAGGTGGGCGCTCGGCCCGCGTCGATCAGCTCGCCGAGTTGCTGCGCACCGCGGGATTCGACGTCGAGCCGAGCGAGGGGATCCGTGGCGCGATCTGGTACAAGCTGTGGGGAAACATGACGATGAATCCGATCTCGGCGCTCACTGGCGCGACCGCCGACCGGGTGCTGGATGATCCGGAGCTGCGCCGATTCATTCTCGCCGTCATGGCGGAGGCGAAGGAGATCGGCGCGCGGATCGGCTGCGCGATCGAGGAGCGCGGCGAGGATCGGATGGTCGTGACCCGCCGGCTCGGCGCGTTCAAGACGTCGATGCTGCACGACGTCGAGGCGGGGCGAACGATCGAGCTCGACCCGCTGCTCGCGGCGCCGGAGGAGATCGCGCGGGGGCTCGGGATCGCGACGCCCCATCTCGACGCGCTGCTGGGACTGACGCGGGTGTTCGCGCGCACGCGGGGATTGTACCCGTAATCCATACATCCGGGTGTCACCGTGCTGACAGGTCAGTGAATGTAGCGTTGCGCATTCTCTCTCTCCTCGAGGCTCGGCTGGATGCGCTCTCTCTGTTCGGCGATTCTCGCCATCGCGACGCTCGGCGTGTCAGGCGCCGCGGCGCAGCAGTACAAGGTTCAGAAGTACAACATCGGTGGTGACGGCGGGACCGATTACCTCAGTGCCGACCCGGTGTCGGGACGCGTGTACATCTCGCGCGCGACGCACGTGATGGTCGTGGATGGCGCGACGGGGAAGGTCGTCGGCGACATCACGGATACGCCGCGAGTGCACGGCATCGCGTTCGCGCCGAAGGCCGGGATGGGCTTCACGACGAACGCCGGCGATTCGTCGTCGACGATGTTCGATCTCAAGACGCTCGCGGTGAAGAAGAAGGTCAAAGCGGGGAAGCCCGGCCTCGACGGCATCATGTACGACGACGCGAGCGGGATGATCCTGACGATCGATCACGAGAAGCCGAACGGCACCGCGGTGGTGATCGATCCGGCGAAGGGTGAGGTCGTCGCGTCGATCAAGCTCACCGGCGATGCGCCCGAAGGCGGCGTGAGCAACGGCAAGGGACGGATCTTCATCAATCTCGAAGACAAGAACGCGATCGACGTCATCGATACGAAAACGTGGAAGGTCGTCGAGACGTGGAAGATCGATCCGTGCGACGGCCCGACCGGCATCGCGATGGATCGCACGACGAACCGCATCATGTCCGGGTGCAGCAAGAAGTCGGTGGTCGTCGACGCGGCGACGGGGAAGATCGTCGCCGAGATCGCGAACGGCGACGGCGTGGATGCGGTGGGCTGGGATCAGTCGCAGAAGCTGTTGTACATCCCGGCGGGGCAGAGCGGCAACCTGACGGTCGTGCACGAGGACAGCCCGAACAAGTTCACCGTCGTCGAGACCGTGGCGACGATGCGCGGCGCGAAGACCGTCGCCGTCGACGACGCGAAGCACGTCGCGTACGTGTTCACTCCGGAGTACGGCCCGGCGCAGCAGGGCGCGCCGACTACGAACGGTCGTCCGGCGCGCGGCCCGGTCATCGGGGCGTGGCTGATCGCGGTGAAGAAGTAGTCGTTCAGCGCATGTTGCCGGTGTGGCCGAGCGAGTAGCGTCCCGGCTGCGGCCACACACACAACCCATGCGGCTCCCGCCCGACGGGGATGCGATGCGTGAGCGTCCCCGTCGCGGTGTCGAAGACGTAGACCTCGTGATCGTAGCGCCCGCTGATCCAGAGCTCGCGTCCGTCGGCAGTGACGTTGCCCATGTCCGGGCTGCCGCCGCCGGGGATCGGCCAGGTCGCGACGACGCGCCGCGCGATGGGATCGACGACGCTCACCGAGCCATCGCCGTGCGGCTTCGCGCGCAGGGTATTCCATCCGCGATTCGTCGCGTAGAGCAGTCGGCCGTCGCGGCTGGGATAGATGCCGTGGGTGCCTTTGCCGGTCGGAATGAAGCCGATCTCGCGAAACGCGACAGGGTCGATGATGCGCAACCCGTCGGCCTTCATGTCGGCGACGAAGAACGCCGAGCCGTCTGGCGACGAGCGAATGTCCTGCGGCATCGCGCCTCCGCTGCCGACCTTGGGATCGAGCGTCAGATATCCCATCACCTGCTGCGGCTTGAGATCGATCTTCGCGAGCTTGCCGTTGAACTCGCAGGTGGCGATCGCGTATTCGCCGTCGGCGCTGAACTCCATGTGATCGATGCCGCGGCACTCGGTCTTCACGGATTCGATGAGCTTCATCGTCTCGGGATCGCGGAAGTCGAGGCGCTGCCGCCCCTCGGCGACGACGACGGCGAATCGGCCATCGGGGGTGAAGTAGAGATTGTACGGATCGTCGACGTGAATCGCCGCACGCGGCTGTCCGGTCATCGGGTCGATCGGCGTGACGGTCGATGACGCGTTGTTGAGCACGTAGAGCGTGCCGAGGTCGTAGTCGGGCACGACGTGCTGCGGAACGCGGCCGGTGGAGAACGTGCGCACGACGGTATAGGTCGCCGGGTCGATCTCGGTAACCGTGCCCGAGTGCGAGTTCGGGACGTAGACGAGGGGCTTCGCGCGGGCGGCGACGGGCGCGAGCGCATTGGCGCCGGTCGCCGCGTAGATGTTGATCCCGCGCGGCGTCATGACTTCGCCGGCTGCGCTGTAACTGGTGTAATGCCGCTTGCCATCGGCGCCGGCGATCTGCTCGCGGTCGCGCCGGCATCCGAAGGCCGTCAGTAGTGCGAGCGCGAGCGCACGCCGAATGCATGGTCCTGCCTGCATATCGGTGCCGGTTTGCAAGGCGGGCGCCGGTTGGCCCGCGCGTCAGGCAAAGATTCCCATACGACCGTTGTCCAAGGCGTCGTGTCCAAAGTGTCATGGTGACGACAGGTCGGCATTTCTAGCTTCGAGGAGTCACTCCTTTCGACGAGGTTCGTATCATGAGATCCGTCACGATTGCGATCAGCGCACTGGCTCTCGCCGCCGGCACGGCCGCCGCTCAGGCCGCGTACAAGAAAGATCTGCCCGATGCGCTGCAGAAGAAGGCGAAGGTGACCGAGGAGGTTGCCGCCAAGGCCGCGATGAAACGCGTGCCCAAGGGAGAGATCCAGAGCGTCGAGCTCGAGGAAGAGAAGGGAAAGTTGATCTACTCCTACGACCTCAAGGTTCCCGGCAAATCGGGGATCGATGAAGTCGCCGTGAATGCGATGACGGGCAAGGTCGTGGCGCATTCGCATGAGACGCCGGCGGCGGAGAAGAAGGAGGCCGCCATGGAAGCGAAGGAGGCCGCGAAGAAGGGAAAGAAGCCATAGGGGAACCGGTTCACCGCGCGCCACGCCTTTCCTCTTTCGGTCGGCGCGCGTAGATCTCTCCGGCATGCGTGTACTCATCGTCGAAGACGATCCCGAGCTCGCTCCCGTCCTGGCCGGCGGCCTGACGGAAGAAGGCTTTCAGGTCGTGCGTGAAAGCACCTATGGCGGCGGCTGGTCACGGGCCGTGCTCGGGTCCTTCGACGTGATCGTCCTCGACGTGATGCTGCCGGGGGGCGATGGATTCGCGCTGTGCGCCGGGCTGCGCGAGCGCGGCGTCGGAACGCCGGTGCTGATGCTCACGGCGCGCGACGCGATCGACGATCGGGTCGCCGGCCTCGAGGCGGGCGCCGACGATTACCTGACGAAGCCCTTCGCCTTCCGTGAGCTCGTCGCGCGCGTGCGCGCGCTCGCGCGACGCCGGCCGACGCCTCTTCCGGAAGTGGTCCGCGTCGGCGATCTCGAGGTCGACCTCGGATCGCATCGCGTGCAGCGCGGAGACCGCGAGATCGAGCTGACGGCGAAGGAGTTCGCGCTGCTCGAGTTCTTCGTGCGCAACGCCGGGCGGGTCGTCGATCGCGCGGCGATCACGGCGCACGTCTGGGACGAGAATCACGATCCGTTCACGAACGTGCTCGAGGTGCTCGTGCGCCGACTACGACGCAAGATCGACGACGGCTTCGACGTGAAGCTGATCCACACGCTGCGCGGCGCCGGGTATCGTCTTGGCGTCTGACGGCGTCCCGCCATCGCTCGCGGGATTACGCCGGCGACTCACGGCGTGGTACGTCGGCACCTTTCTCGTCATCCTCCTGCTGCTCGGCCTCGGCCTGTTCGCGGTCATCACACGACGGCTGGACAGCGACCTCGATGCGTCGCTGCGCGCGGCGTCGCGTGCCCTCGCCGAGCGTGCGGTCTCGGACGGTGTCGGCGAGGCGTCGCGCAGTCTCATCGTGCCGGACCGCCGGCTGCTGATCCTCGATTCGCTCGGACGCAGCGTCGTCGGCGAATCGGTGGATCCGTGGATCGCGGAGTTCGCGATGCACGCGCCGGGAACGGGGCATGGCGTGGCGCATGACGTCGGCCACGAGACGATCCTGCGAGGATTCGCCCAGCCGTTCATGGCGCCGGGTGGCGGGCGCTTCACCGCCGTCGCGCTGGCGAACGAGGTGGAGCTCGAGGACAAGTATTCGATGCTCATTCTCGTCGCCGCGGGCGCGGGGCTCGCGGCGACGGTGCTCGTCGGCGTCGGCGGATGGATCGTCGCGCGTCAGTCGACCGATCCGGTCGAGCGCAGCGTCGGACAGATGCGCCGCTTCATGGCCGATGCCGCGCACGAGCTGCGCACGCCGCTGAGCGTGATTCGCAGCCGCGCCGAAGTCGCGCTCCAGCGGCCGCGCGACGAGCAGCAGTACGCCGATACGCTCCAGGGGATCGAGCGCGAGGCAACGCGGGTCGGACGGATCGTCGAGGATCTGTTGATCCTCGCGCGTGCCGATGCCGGCGAGCGCCCGATCGAGCGGCAGCGCGTCTTCCTCGACGACGTGACGCTCGACGCGGCCGAAGCCGCGCGCGCGCTCGCGGCGCGCAAGCAGGTGCGCGTCGACGTCGACGAATTCGAGGAAGCGCCACTCAACGGCGATGCGGTCCTGCTGCGCCGCCTCGTGCTGATCCTCCTCGACAACGCGATCAAGTTCTCGCCGCCAGATGGTGTCGTCCACGTCGCCGTGCGGCGCGACGGCGGCGCGCGGCTGACGATTCGCGACGCGGGGCGCGGCATCCCGCCCGATCAACTCCCGCACGTCTTCGAGCGATTCTATCGCGGCGACGCGGCGCGCACGCGTGCCGACGGCGGCAGTTCGGAGGGGGCGGGCCTCGGCCTTGCGATTGCCAAATGGATCGCCGACGAGCATCGTGGGGACATTCGCATCGACTCCGCGCAGGGAATGGGAACGACGGTCTCGGTGTCCTTCCCTGAAGGAGACGTTCTGTCATCGTCCTGAAAGGTCAGGCCGGGTAGCCTACAGAAGTTGCTCATTCCTCCCGTCGCCCTGAGGTCATGCGTCTTCGCTCAACCCTGATCGTCGTTCTGTCGACGACCGTCGTCGGGCGCTCCACGGCACAAACTCCGATCACCAGGACCGACGCCATTCGCACCGCGCTCGAGCGAGGGGCGCGTGTCGTCGTTTCGCGCGCCGATTCGCTCGTTGCGAACGCCGCCCTGATCACCGCGCGTGCCCGCCCGAACCCGACGCTGAACGCGACGTACAGCAAGTCGGTCCCAACCTGGCATCTCACGGCGGACATCCCAATCGACTTTCCGATGCTGCGCAGCCTGCGCATTCGCTCGGCGCAGATCGGGCTCCAGGCCGCGCAGGTCAAATACCAGTTCGATCGCGCGATGATCGCGATGGACGCTGATACGACCTACACGCATGCGATCGCGGCGCGCGAGAAGATCGCGCTGTCGCGGCGCAACGCGCTCGACGCCGACAGCCTGCTGCACATGGTCGAGCGGCGTCGTGACGCCGGCGACGCCAGCGACATGGACGTCGAGCTGGCGCGCGTGAACGCGGGACAGCAGGCGAATCTCGCCTCCGAGGATTCGCTCACGCTGATCTCGCGCGCGCTCGATCTCCAGGCGGTGCTCGGCATGACCAACGATCGCCTGACGGTGATCCCGGCCGATTCGCTGACGATGCCGCCCGAGGCGCTCTCGCCCGCGGCGGCGTCGCTGAACGAAGTGTCGGCGGCGCGATCGCTCGAGGCGGCGAATCTCAACGTGCAGCTACAGCGCCGATCGGTGTGGACGCAGTTCAGCATCATGGCCGGCATCGAGTACGGCGACGACAGCCAGCCCGGACTTCTGCCGACCTTCGGCGTTGGGATCGGCCTGCCGCTCTTCGATCGCAACAAAGGGCCGATCGCGCAGGCCGAAGCGGAGCGCGTTCGCGCCCAGGCCGAATTGACGCTCGCGCAGGTCGAAGCGCGCACCGAGCTCGCCCGCGCGCAGCGCGAGCGGCAGAGTGCGATCGCAAAGGTCGCGCGTGATCGCGCTCTCGTCGCCGCGGCGGACCGTGTCGCGGCGATGTCGCTCACGGCATATCGTGAAGGAGCGTCGTCGCTGCCCAACGTCCTCGAAGCGCAGCGCTCGGCGCGGGACGTGCTCGCCCAATACATCGATGATCTCGCCGCGGCGTGGGTCGCTACGGCCGAGCTTCGCGTCTTCTCGCTCACTCCCACGTCGCCGGTTCCATGAACGCAGAGAGATTGCTCATCGGCCTGGCGCTGCTCGCCGGCCTCACCGCGTGCAAGGAGAAGGAGGGCGGCGAGGAAACGCCCGCGCCCGCGGTGAACGCGCAGACGGTCGTCGTCACACCGCAGGCGTTCACGGAAACATTTGGCGCAATCGGCACGGTCGTGACACGTGCGGGGCATGTCGCGACGCTCAGCGCGCCGACGCAGGCACGGGTTGCCCAGGTGCTCGTCGCGACGGGACAGTCGGTGACGGCGGGACAGACGCTCGTGCAGCTCGACCAGGCGCCGATCGCCGCGGCGCTCCAGGCGGCGGAAGCGGCATACACGGCGGCGCAGCGCGCGGCCGACCGGCAGCAGCGGCTGGCCAACGAAGGCATCGCCCCGAAGAAGGACGCCGAGACCGCGGCCGCCGACGCGGCCAAGGCACACTCCGAGGTGGTCGCGGCGCAACGGGTGCTCGAGCTGTCGACCCTTCGCGCGCCGATCTCCGGCGTCGTGACGAAGGTGAGCGTCACGCTCGGCGCCACCGCCGATCCGACCCAGCCGCTCGTCGAGATCGCCGATCCGAGCGCGCTCGACGTGCTGCTCAACGCGACGCCGAGCGATGCGGGACGGGTTCGCGTCGGTGCGAAGGTCGCGCTTACGGCCGGCTCGACGAGCAC
This sequence comes from uncultured Gemmatimonadaceae bacterium, assembly GCA_966111935.1. Lineage (GTDB taxonomy): Bacteria > Gemmatimonadota > Gemmatimonadetes > Gemmatimonadales > Gemmatimonadaceae > JAQBQB01. The sequence goes on along the minus strand of CBHWBX010000013.1, from coordinate 6,418 downwards.
CGGTGACGCGCTCGGCATCGGCACCGTGGCCGACATCGCCGGCACCGTGGACTCGGCGGCGCGCGGCGTCGCGATTCGCGTCCAGGCGGCGACGACGCGGCGTCCGCTCAAGATCGGCGAGACCGTGTTCGGCGCGATCGCCCTCGGCACCAACCCGAGCGCGATCGTCATTCCGGCGGACGCGCTCGTGCCGGAGGGCGAGACCTTCAAGGTCTTCGTCGTCGATCAGACGCAGACCGCACACGCGCGCGAGGTGAAGGTCGGTGGACGGAGTGAGCGCGGCGTCGAGATCACGGAAGGACTCAAGGCCGGGGAACGGATCGTCAGCACCGGCGCGTACGCCGTCTCCGACAGCGCGAAGGTCGTCCCGCTGACCGCGACGCCTGGGGAGCCGGTCGGCGGTGAGAAGGGAGAGAAGGCCGACGCGTCGAAGAAGGGCGGGAAGAAGGACGACGACGAGAAGGACAGCACGGCCACCGCGCCGGCGGCGGCGAAGGCGGAGAAGCCGTGAGCGGCGCGAAGCGATCGCTCTTCGGCCTGCTCGCGCAGCAGCGCCGGTTCGTCTACCTCGCGATCGCCGTGTTGAGCGGCGCAGGGATCTGGGCGGCGTTCCGACTACCGTCGGCGATCTATCCCGAGCTGGCGTTTTCGCGCATCACCGTCGTCGTCCAGGGTTCGTCGCTCGGCGCGCGGCAGGTGATGTTCAGCGTGACGCGGCCGATCGAGGAAGCGGTCAGCATCGTGCCGGGCGTCCAGAAGGTGCAATCGCGGTCGATTCGCGGGAGCAGCGAGACGAACATCAACTTCGCGCCGGGCACGGACATGACGTTCGCGCTCCAGCAGGTGCAGGCGCGGGTCAATCAGGTGCGCGCCGATCTGCCGGCGAATCTCGACATCGAGGTCGAGCGCCTCAGCCCGTCGCTTTTCCCGATCATCACGTACAACCTCGAGGGGGGAGATCCGGCGACGCTATATGATTTAGCTCGCTATCAGATCAAGCCGCTCATCTCGCGCGTCCCCGGAGTGGGGCGCGTCGACGTGCAGGGAAACGACGTGCGCGAGTACGAGGTCATCGCTGATCCGGCGAAGCTCGCCGCGCAACAGATGACCTATCAGGATCTCGCGAACGCCATTCAGGCGGCGACGACGGTGAACGCCGTCGGACGGATGCCGCAGGACTACAAGCAGTACCTGATCGTGACGACGACCGAAGCACACTCGGTCGAGGACGTCGCGGGGATCGTCGTCGGCAAGGGACTGCGCGTGGGCGATCTGGCGCGCGTCACCACGGGCACCGAAGACCACGTGCGCATCGTCGCCGGCGACGGCAAGCCGGCGGCGCTGATCAACATCACGCGGCAGGTCGGCGGCAACACCGTGGCGATCGCCGACAGCGTCGCGCGGATCGCCGCGTCGCTGAAGAAGACGCTGCCGTCCGGCGTGATCCTGAAGCCGGTCTACGACCAGGCGGCGCTCGTCCGCGACGCGACGAAGTCGGTGCGTGACGCGATGATCATCGGCGCCGTTCTCGCCGTGATCGTGCTGCTCATCTTCCTGCGGCACGGGCGGATCACGGCGATCAGCGCGTCGTCGATTCCGATCACGATGGCGATCACGGTCTTCGTGATGTCGATGATCGGGCAGACGTTCAACCTGATGACGCTCGGCGCGATGGCGATCGCGATCGGCCTCGTGATCGACGACGCCGTCGTGATCACCGAGAACATCGTGCGGCACACGCACCTCCAGCCCGATCGCGAGATCGCGATTCGCGACGCGATCCAGGAGCTGGTCTGGCCGGTCACGACGTCGACGCTCACGACGGTAGTCGTGTTCCTTCCGCTCGGTCTGCTCACCGGCGTCGAAGGACAGTTCTTCAAGGCGCTGTCGATCACGCTGACGATCGCGGTTCTCGTGTCGCTCGTCGTCGCGTTGACGATCATCCCGCTGTTGAGCGAGCAGTACCTCGACGCCGCCACGATCGAAAAGGAAGAAGCCGACGCGCAGAGCCGCGGCTTCCTCGCGCGCGTGGGGCGGGGGATCGACTCGCTCTCCGACAAGTACGAGCGCGCACTCGGCGCAACGTTCACGCGCACGCGGTGGATGATCGGCCTCGCCGTCGTCCTCATCGTCGCGGGATACTTCGCGCACCGAGCCGCGCCGACCGGCTTCCTCCCCGAGATCGACGAAGGCGCGTTCGTGCTCGACTACTGGAGCCCGGGCGGAACGGCGCTCGCCGAGACGGATCGCCAGGTCCACATCGCCGAGCGAATTCTCCTCGCGACGCCGGAGATCACCGGCATCTCGCGGCGCACCGGCGCCGAGCTCGGACTGTTCGCGACCGAGCAGAACCGCGGCGACATGAACGCGCGCCTCAAGCCGCAAAGCCAGCGCGACCGCTCGATCTTCGAAGTGATCGACGACGTGCGTACGAAGATCGAGACCGCCGTCCCGCGGCTCCGCATCGAGTTCGTACAGATCCTCTCCGACGTGATCAACGATCTCGCCGGTGCGGCGCGTCCGGTGGAGATCAAGATGTTCGGGCAGGACCTCGGGCAGCTCGAAGCGTACGCGGAGAAGCTCGAGCCGCAGATCTCGAAGATCCCGGGCATCGAGGATTACTACAACGGCGTGAGCGAACCGAGCGCCGAGCTCCAGATGACGATCAATCAGGCCGAGGCGAATCGCGCCGGGCTGACGCCGTCGGAGATCGCGACGCAGGTGAGCGGCGCGCTGCTCGGCCAGGAGGCGGGCGAGGTGCGTCTCGACGATCGGTCGGTCGGCGTTCGCGTGCGCGCGCCGGACTCGGTGCGCTTCGATGGGCGGCTGCTCGGCGCGATCCCGGTGCTCTCGCCGCAGACGCACGCCGCGGTGCCGCTCGCGACACTCGCGACCTTCTCACCGGCCGATGCGCGCTCGGAGCTGTTACGTGAGAATCAGCAACAGCTCATCAGCGCCACCGCCGATCTTTCCGGCCGCGATCTCGGCTCGGTGACGAACGATGTGAAGGCCGTGCTCGCGAAGAATCCGCCGCCGCCGGGCATTCGCGTCGAGCTGGCCGGACAGTATGCGGGGCAGCAGGAAGCGTTCAAGGCGTTGCTGCTCGTGCTCGGCCTGGCGGTGGCGAGCGTCGTCGCGGTGATGGTGATCCAGTTCCAGTCCTTCGTCGAGCCGATGGTCGTGCTCTTCGCGGCGCCGCTGTCCTTCGTCGGCGCGATCGGACTGCTCCTCATCACCGGGACGCCGCTCAACGTCTCGTCGTTCATGGGGCTCATCCTTCTCGTGGGCCTCATCGTGAAGAACGGCATCATTCTGCTCGACTTCACGCGGCACCTCATGAAGAACGACGGGCTGCCGCTCGCCGAGGCGCTGCAGCATGCGGCGCGCATCCGCCTGCGTCCGATTCTCATGACGACGCTGTGCACCCTCTTCGGGTTGATGCCGCTCGCACTTGGCATCGGCGCGGGGAGCGAGATGCAGAAGCCGCTCGCGCTCGCGGTGATCGGCGGGCTCGCGCTGTCGACGCCGATTAAGCTGTTCCTTGTGCCGACGCTGCTCGTCGCCGTGCGCGGCGCCGACTACAACCTGCCCCGCGAACACGAGCACGACGTCGAGCCGATCGCGCCCGTCCGTCCGCTGCTCGACGTCTAACGCGCCGGCAGGACCAACGCTCGCGGAATGTCATCTACCGAGGCGCATCCCGTGAGCGCCATCGCGAGATCGAGCTCGGCGCGGATCGTTTGCAGCACGGCGCGCACGCCGGCGTAGCCGTCGAGCGTGAGTCCCCAGAGGATCGGACGTCCGACCATCGCCGCCCGCGCGCCGAGGGCGAGCGCCTTGAGCACGTCGGTGCCGCGACGTACGCCGCCGTCGATGTAGACCTCGCACCGCCCGGCGACGGCGTCGACGATCGGCTCGAGCATCGTGATCGATGCCGGCACCGTGTCGAGCTGGCGGGCGCCGTGATTCGAGACCATGATCGCGGCGACACCATGCTCGATCGCACGCACCGCGTCGGCGGGGGAGAGGATGCCCTTGAGCACCACCGGCAGCGGTGAGATCGAGCGCAGCCAGTCGACGTCGTCCCAGGTGAGACCGGCATCCCACTGCGACTTGATGTAGGCGTCGAGCGACGACCCGCTGCCGCCGCCCTGCTGATTCATCGTGCTGTGGATCGCCGCGAAGTTCGCGAGCTCGATGTGCGCGGGCATGCGCAGACGATTGCGCTTGTCGCGCTCGCGCTGCCCTGCCATCGGCGTGTCGACGGTGAGGCAGAGGGCGGAGTAGCCCGTGGCGACGGCGCGCGCGACGAGCCCGCGCGTGATCTCGCGATCGCGGTAGACGTAAAGCTGGAACCACTTCGGTCCGCGCGACGCCGAGGCGATGGTCTCGATGCTGCGGTTCGCGACCGTGCTCGCGCAGAACAGCGTTCCCTCATCGGCGGTGGCGCGGGCCGTAGCTTCTTCGGCGTCGGCGTGGCAGAGTCCATGGAATCCCATGGGTGGGACGAACACCGGCATCGAGATCGGGGTACCGAGCACTGTCGTCGCCAGCGAACGGTCGGCGACGCCGCGCAGGACGCGCGGCAGGAGCTGGAGGCGGCTCCACGCGGCACGATTTTCGGTCAGCGTCCACTCGTCACCGGCACCGCCGGCGATGAAGTCGTACAGCGACGGCTCCAATCGCTCACGCGCCAACGGCTCGAGGCTTTCCAGATTTACGATGTCGATCATCCCTTCTCGATGTGCGGGTGTCTAAGTTTCGGATCGCACATGCCGCGTGTCCACCCACCCGCGCACCGATGATATGCTCGATGTCGTAAGCCAGTGGGTTGCCCACTACGGCTACGTGCTCGTTGCTGTCTTTCTGTTCATCGAAGCTCTAGGCATTCCCATTCCGGGCGAGACGGCGCTGGTGACGGCCGCCGCGCTCGCGGGGCGGGGAACGCTGTCGATCGTCGGCGTCGTCATCGCGTCGTTCATCGGCACTGTGAGCGGCGGGCACGCCGCATACTGGATCGGCGCGCGCGGCGGCCGGCATTTCCTGGTCACGCACGGGCGCTGGGTCGGGCTCACCGAAGCGCGACTCGACAAGACGCATCGCTTCTTCGAGGCGCACGGCGCGAAGACGATCCTCCTTGGCCGATTCGTCGCCGTCGTGCGGAGCTTCATCGGCATCCTGGCGGGTCTGTCGAACATGCCGATGGCGACGTTCGCGCCGTTCAACGCGGCGGGCGGTGCGCTGTGGGTCGCGACATTCAGCGCGCTCGGCTATCTGTTCGGCCGGAACCTGCCGCGGCTCGTCCACTACATCGGTCGGGTGAGCCTCGTCCTCGCGCTGCTGATCGCCGTCGTCGCGACCGTCGTCTTCCTCTCGCGCTGGTTCGCGCGGAATCGCACGAGCGTCGTCGCGTCGCTCGACCAACGCATCCATCGCGCCGAGTCGACGCCGCGGATGAGCCACATGCGCCAGCGTCATCCGCGCGCATTTCAGCTCGTCTACCGCTGGGCGCACGGCGAGTACCTGGCACTGCACCTGAGCGTCGCATTCATGATCAGCCTCGCCGTGATCGCGGTCTTCGCGTCGATCTCGGAAGGGCTGGTGGACTCGTCGCCGCTGACGCGCTTCGATGTCGCGATCGCGAGCCGGCTCCAGCAGTCGGTGAGCATGTCGGCGCTCGGCTGGCTGGATTTCGTGAGCGCGCTCGGCGGGCGCGGCGCGATGACGATGCTGCTGTTCGGCGGCGCGTTCTGGTTCGCGGCGCGCCGCCGCGCGCTCGAGCTGGCCGGCTGGTGCGCGGCGTTCCTGGGCGGGGCCGCGCTCGACGCGGCGCTGCGCTTCGTCGTCCGCCGCTCGGAGCTGCCGTTCGCGGACATCGTCCTGCTCGACTGGGGCACCGGTCTGGCGAGCGGCCACGCCCTCGGCGTGCTCGTAGGCTACGGCATGCTCGCGTGGCTGCTGTCGGGACGGATGAACGCCGTTATGAAAACTCTCATGGCGTTCGCCGCGGCGGCGGTGGTGCTCGGGATCACGATCGCGCGGCTGTATCTCGGCCAGCATTACATCAGCGATGCGGCGGCGGGGCTGGCGGCGGGGTTCGTGTGGGTGGCGGGGTGTATATCGGGGATAGAAGTGGCGAAGCAGAGGGAATGGACCGCGTAAGGGCGTAGACCTTAGCGGCGCGGAATCCCGAACGGCGCGGACTCCCGAACGGCGCGGACTCCCGAACGGCGCGGAATCCCAAACGGCGCGAAATCCCAACGGCGCGAAACGCGCGAACCGCGGTCGGGCGTAACGGCGGAAACGCGAGCCTTGTCATCCCGAGCGAACGCGAGGGATCTTCCATCCTTGCAGGGAGATCAGCCCCACAACAATGACGGTAGATCCCACCCGCCGCACGGGGTGACATACACAAAGG
>CBHWBX010000012.1:0-22182 GCA_966111935.1 uncultured Gemmatimonadaceae bacterium | reverse complement strand
GACGTTGTCGGAGATCTGCCAGAACATCCTCGAGCACGCGGGCCAGGGCGGTTGGGTCGCCGTACAGAGCTACCGTTGGACGAAGCGGCTCGGCCGGCGCGTCGTCGTGATCGCGGTGTGCGACGCGGGACTCGGCTTCCGCAAATCGCTCGAGAGCTCGCCGGGCCATGTCCCGACGTCGCGCTGGGACGATGCGGCGGCGCTCGAGGAGGCGGTGATCCGCGGTGTGAGCCGCTTTCGTGACCGGAGTCGCGGACAGGGACTCGCGGGCGCGCGGAATTATGTCAATCGGTGGAACGGCAAGCTGTCGGTTCGCAGCGGGACGGCACGGATCTCGATCGTCCCCAACTGGGACGAGGATCCGCCGATGGTCGAGCACCTTTCGCCATTCCCAGGATCGCAAGTGCAGGTCATCATTCCAGAAGCCGTTTCCGGGACGGACTAAAGCATGATGAATTCGCGATGCTGAACCACATCGACCTCAACAGCGTCCTGAAGCAGACGCTCGAGTGCGATCTCTACTCGAACCTCGTCACGCGCCCCACCGGCGCGGCGGTTCGCGGGCAGATCGAGCGCATGCTCAGCGTGTCCGGCCCGCGCGCGCTCACGGTGATCGACTTCTCGCACGTGTCGATGATCGACTTCTCGTGCGCGGACGAGGTCGTGGCGAAGCTGCTGATGCGCTACGCGTCGGACGATCCGCCGCTCGAGGCGTACTTCCTCTTCCGCGGCGTGACCGAGGACCACCACGACGCGATCGAGGCGGTGCTCGAGCGGCACGAGCTCGTCGCGGCGATGGAGGGTGAGGACGGCGTGCGCCTCATGGGCACGCTCTCCGAGGACGAGCAGAGCGCGTGGAACGCCGCGTGCGCGCTCGGCCGCGCCGACGCGTCGTCGGTCGCCGCGCAGATGGGCTGCGGCACGGACGTCGCCGAGCGTGCGCTCGAGACGCTGTGCAGGCACCGGGTGATGATGCGGGTCGATGGCGCATACATCGCCATCGGCGTGGGACATGACTGACGACATTCGCAATCGCGGGCTCCGCGTCGCCGACTTCATCGCCAGCCGCAAGGGCGACGACGATCGGGGGCCGCTCGTGATCCTGAACGAAAAGGAAGCGCGCGCTCGCCTGCTCACCGAGGGGGAGCTGGCGTGGGTCTACGGACCGCGGCGCGGCGAGCTCGCGCCGGTGCGGATCGACCCTGGGGTGCGCGACGGCGACGTGATCGTGCGCGACATCGTCGGGGTCGCGCCGTCGGAGATCGTACGCGTGGTGAAGCCCGATCTCGACACACGCGGTCGCCGGCCCATCGCCTTCGGCTGAACGGACCTACGGCATGGCGACGCGGAAGCCGAAGACGCGCGAGATCGCAACGCTGGCCGTGCACGCGGGTGGCCCGACCGACGGGACGCCGAACATCGAACGAGTGCAGGAGCGCGTCGCCGCTCTCGAGGGATCGGAGGCGGCGATTCTCCTGTCGAGCGGTATGGCCGCGACGGCGTGCGCGCTGCTCGCCCTGCTCCGCCCCGGCGACCATCTGGTGGCGAGCAGCTGGATCCCGCCCGAGGTCGAAGCGCTGCTGACGCGCGAATTCGCCACGCTCGGCATCGACGTGACGTGTGTGGATCCGACGGCACGCCGGGTGTGGCGCAAGCATCTGCGCAAGGAAACACGGGCCGTGTACGTGGCGTCGCCCGCGGCCCCGCTGGGGCGCGTGACCGATCTGCGGCCGGTGAGCTACGTGACGAAGGAATGCGGCATCGCGCTCGTGGTAGACTCGACGATCGCCGGCCCGGTCGGGCTGCGTCCGATCACGCATGGGGCCGACGTCGTCATCCACTCGAGCGTGGGACTGCTGAGCGGCGAGCGCGACGCGACCGGCGGCCTCGTCTGCGGCACGGCGTCCTATGTCGACGAGGTGCGGGCAAAGATGTCGCTCTGGGGGTCGTCGCCGGATCCGTTCGCCGCCTGGCTGCTCGAGCGGGGGCTGCGGACGCTCGACGTCCGCTGCCGCCGGCAGAATGAGAACGCGCTACGGGTCGCCGAATGGTGCGACGAGCGCGACGCGTTCAAGCGAGTCCACCACACCGGACTGGCCGGCCATCCCGACCACGCGATCGCCGAGGCGTCGATGGACGCGGGCACGAGCCTGGTGGGCCTCGAGCTCGTCGGCGGCCCGCGCGCGGCCGACCGGTTCCTTCGGAAGCTCAAGTTGATCCGGATCGCGGCGGGCTTCGGCGGTCCGGATACAACTGTTTATAAGGCAAAGTCTGACGGTTTCTTACGTTTGAGCATCGGCATCGAAAGTGCAAACGACCTGATCGGGGATATCGAACAGGCACTGCACTAACACGAGCGCGATGGCCGAACCACTCGCGGTCGGGGGCGGAGAGCGGCGACGCATCGAGCGGCGCACCAATCCCACCCTGGCCGAGCTGACATTACCAGAGCTCCGCCGGATGATGGTCACGACGATTCTCTTCGTCGTGATCGTGGTGCTCTTCCTGTGGATGGTGCGATCGGTGATCATCGCGTCCATCCTCGGGATCATCGTCGCGGGATTCCTGCGGCCGGCCTACCTCTGGCTGCTGCGTCGCGTCCCGAACAAGATCGCCGCGGCGACGATCACGCTCGCGATCATCATCCTCCCGATCATCGCGCTGACGGCGTACAGCTACGAAGAGATCGCCGACGTCGCCGGCTACGTGAACGTCCATCAGGACGAGATCGCGACCAAGATCGACGCGTCGCTGCACAAGCTGCCCTTCCTCGGCGGCGCGAATACCAGCGCGGCGGTGAAGCACTACGTCATCGTCGCGTCGAACTACGGCACGAACATCCTCGGCTCGCTACGCTCGGCGATGGCGAGCATCGCGGTGGCCGCGACGATCTTCGTCTTCACCGTGTACTACGTGCTGGGCGACGCCGAAGGGATCATGACGTACATCCGCGGCCGCATCCCGCCGCGGTACGGCGCGCTGTCGACGGCGCTCGAGACGAACGTGCGCGGAGTGCTCTACGGCGCGATCTACTCGACGTTCCTGACGCAGACGGTGAAGTCGGTGATCATCCTCGCGATGTGCCTGGTGTTCGGCGTCCCGCTCGCCGGCGTGCTCGCGATCCTGTCGTTCATCATCGGCTTCTTCCCGATCGTCGGGTCGTGGAGCGTGTACCTCCCGGTGGCCGGATGGCTCGCCGTGTTCGGCAACGCGCCGGCGAAGGCGCTGGCGATGGTGTTGATCGGATTCTTCGTGAACACGGTCTACATCTCGACGTTCCTCCGCCCGAAGATCGCGGCGGAACGGTCGAAGGTGTTGAACTTCTACTGGATGCTCGTAGCGTTGATCACGGGCGTGTACACGTTCGGACTGGTCGGGATTCTGTTGGGGCCGATGCTGATCGGGTTGCTGAAGGCGATTCTCGACACGATCACGTCCGCGCCAGGGTGGCAGTGGGCGGACCCGTCCGAGACATAAGCCCTGAGGCTGCGAACCACGGGGCCTGAGGCCTCGACGCTGGCGGACTCAGCACTGAGGTGTAGCCTCAGCCCATCCTAGCTCGTCTCAATAGAGCTATGATCAGGTTTGATAACGTCTCGAAGCTCTACCCCCGCGCCGGCGATCACGCCGCCCTGAAGAACGTCACCTTCCGCGTGAGCAAGGGCGAGTTCGTCTTCCTCACCGGCCCCAGTGGCGCGGGCAAGAGCACGATCCTCAAGATGCTGTACATGGACGAGCGCCCGACCACCGGCGAAGTCCGGATCAGCGGCTATTCGTCCAAGGAGATCAAGGGCCGCGACATCGCGCAGCTCCGGCGTCGCCTCGGGATCGTCTTTCAGGATTTCCGCCTGCTCGAGGACCGCACCGCCGAGCAGAACGTCGCGTTCGCGCTCGAGGTGACAGGGACTCCGCGGGCGAACATTCCGAACAAGGTCGCGCGCGCCCTGACCCAGGTCGGCCTCGCGTCGAAGTCGACGGCGTACCCCAAGGAGCTGTCGGGCGGTGAGCAGCAGCGCGTCGCCTTCGCGCGGGCGCTGGTGAACGATCCCTTCGTCCTCATCGCCGACGAGCCCACCGGGAACCTCGACGATCGCGCGACGCGCGGCATCTTCCAGCTGCTGCGCGAGATCAACGCCTCGGGCACCGAGGTGCTCATGGCCACGCACAATCTCGAGCTCGTGCGCAGCTCCGATTTCCGGACGATCGAGCTCAATCACGGCGAGATCGTCTTCGATTCGGCGGACGCCGTCTCGCTCGCGCTCGGGAGCGACGACTGATGCTCTCGATTCGCACCGCATTTTCCGCATTTCGCCGGTCGCCGCTGCTCAGCATCCTGAGCATCACGACGATCGCCTTCTCCCTGTTCGCGTTCGGCCTGTTCGGGCTCGTCGCGCTGAACATCCGGCACGCGCTCCAGCAGGTCGAGGAGCGCGTCGAGATCCGCGCGTTCGTCGTCGACGGCACGTCGGTGGAAGATCTGACGAAGGCGCAGGACGAGATCGCGAAGTTTCCCGAAGTCTCCCGTGTCGACATCGTCACGCAGGAGCAGGCGCTCGAGCGCGCACGCAAGGAGCTCGGCGAGTTCAAGGACGTGTTCGAGTCGGAGTTCCTCCCGGCATCGCTCGACGTCAAGCTCAAGGAAGGGCGGCGTGACCCGGCGACGGTCAAGAAGGTCGCCGACGAAGTGCGCGCCCTGCCCGTCGTCGACGACATTCGCTTCGGCGAAGAGTGGATCACCCAGCTCTATCGCCTGCGCAACATCGCCGGCGTCGCCGGGGCCGCGCTCGGTCTCGCGTTCGCCGCGGTCGCCGTGATCATCATTGGCGCGACGATCCGCATGGCCGTCCTCGCGCGCAGCCGCGAGATCTCGATCATGCGTCTCGTCGGCGCGACCGACGGCTTCATTCGCCGCCCGTTCCTCATCGAGGGATCGATCAAGGGTGTGCTCGGCGGCGTTCTCGCCCTGGCGTTGACCTACTTCGCCATGCGCACGCTCGACCAGTACCTGCACTTCGAGACGGTCTTCTTCGACCGGCGCCTGGCGCTGCTCGGCATTCTGTTCGGCGCGGCGATGGGCTTCCTCGGCAGCGCGGTCTCGGTCGGACGGCACCTGCGTCGCGTATGATCCCGCGTGGTGTTCGTCGATGGGCGTGCGGCGCGGCCGCGGCGCTCGTCGTGCTCTCGGTTCCCTCGGTCGTGCACGCGCAGGATCAGTCGGCGCGCATCCGCGCCCAGCGCGACACGCTCGAGCGGATTCGTCGCGAGCGCGAGGAGCTCGAGCGTCGGTCCGCCGAGCTGCTCAACACGGTCCATGACCTGAACGAGGAAGTCGAGAATCTCGACAAGCGCCGCGCGGCGACGTCATCGATCGTGAAGCGACTCGACGCCGAGCTGACGACGATCTCCACCGAGGTGGATTCGGCGACGGCGCGCGTGCGGGCGGCGGAGAACGAGCTCGCGACCAAGCGCACGACGCTGCACCGCCGGCTCGTCGACATCTACAAGCGCGGGCCGATGCACACGACCGAAGCGATGCTGTCCGCGCGCTCGTTCGGCGAGCTCGTCGCGCGGTACAAGTATCTGCACCTGCTGGCGCTGCGCGATCGCGCGCTCGTGACGCGTGTCGAGCAGCTGCGCGCACAGGTCGAGCGCGAACAGCAGCGGCTCGTCGGGCTCAAGACCGCGCTCGAGGAGAACCGCACCGACAAGGCGCAGGAAGAGTCGCGGCTGCGCGATCTCGAGCGCGAGAGCTCGGCGAATCTGGCGCGCACCCAGCGGCAGGCGAAGCAGCTCCAGGATCGCATCGCCCGGCTCAAGGCGACCGAAGCGCAGACCAACAACACCATCGCCGCCCTCGATGCCGAGCGGCGCCGTGCCGAGTCGGCGCGCCCGGCGGCGACGCGCGCCGCGAGCACGATTCGCACATCGGATTACGGCCGGCTCGATTGGCCGGTGGACGGTCCGCTGATCTACACGTTCGGCAAGGCGCAGACGGCGAGCAACACGACGATCCGCTGGAACGGCGTCGGCATTCGCGGCTCCGTGAACGCTCCGGTGAAATCGGTCGCCGCGGGGAAGATCGTGAGCGTCGGCCAGCTCGGCACCTACGGCTTGACCGTGATCGTCGACCATGGCGGCGGCGACTACTCGATCTACGGCTCGCTGGCGCGCACCGACCTGCGCGTCGGCCAGACGATCGCCAAGGGCGCGATCGTCGGCGGCGTCGGCATCTCCGATCCCGACCTGCCGCCGCACCTGCATTTCGAGATCCGCCACGGCGGCGCGGACGGACGGCCGGCGTCGGTCGATCCGGCGACCTGGCTCCGCGATCAGCGGTAACTCTCGAGACAGCGCGACATGAATTTGAGCGTTGTGTCAGCCGCACTGCTCGCCACCCTGACGGCGACGAGCGCCGCGGCGCAGAGCCGCGATTCGGTCACGGTGGATTTCACGCTCGGCTCGAGCAGCGGTACGGGAGGCCGGCGTCTCTACGCGGACCGCGACGGGATCGGGGCGACGCTGGTCGTCGGCATCCGGAATTCGCCGCGGACCCCGCTCGCGCCCGTTTACGCGGCCGCGCTCGACGGACTCGGAACGATCGACTTCGGCGATAGCTGTCTCATCGACCCCACCGCGACGCACGGTTGCGCGCCGCCATACCCATCGTTCGTGTCGGCGGGGTTGCTCGGCGGCGTCGAGCTCGGAGACTCGAGGGCGGCGCTGCGCGCGCTCGTCGGCCCTGCGTATGTGGCCGCCAGCGGGCGGGACGGCCTCGGCGCGCAGCTACACCTCGACGCGTCGGCCGGGACGAAACACGTCGCGCTCGTCGGCGCGCTGCGACGGGATTTCATCCGGCGCTTCGACGGTGAGCCACTGCACGTCTCGACCGTCGAGCTCGGGCTGCGCATTCGATAGCTCGCGATTGCGTCGCCGACGCGTTCGCGGAAGATTGAAGGATGTCCGCAGGGGGAGATCCAATGCTCGCCGCACACGAGTCCTCCGCCAGATCGCACGACGATTCCACACTCGGCGCGCTGCTCGAGAAGATTGCTTACGCCGAAGTGCCGTCGCGGTTCTATGCGTTGCTCCAGGCCTGCGCGCCGCTCGCCGTCCAAGCCTGGATGATCGGCTGGCATCGCATCGCCGGCTGGCTCGTCGCCGCGACGGCATTCGGGCTGTGGGGCCTCGCGCAGCAACACGTCGAAGGCTACGCCGATCTGCTCGACACACCGTCGAGCGGACGCGCGACGATGCGCATGTGGCGTGTCGTGCGCCGGGGCGCCGCCGTCGCCGGTACGCTCGTCGCGCTCCTGCTCGTGCTCGAAGGATTCGCGCGCATCCTGTCCGGCGTCTTCAAGTGTCCGGGGTGCGCCGGGTGACGACCGTCGCGCATTAGCTTTCTCCGAATGGAGACGGTCACCAAACGCTGCACGGTCTGCGGCCGCTTTCGCGCCTACGATGCCGACGACAGCTATTGCATCGGCTGCGGCCACGAGGCGCTCGAGGCGGAATGCTCGTGCGGCCGCGATTACTCGTATGCGCTGCGCGAGACGGGACCCTTCCACTGCCCGCGCTGCGGCAAGCCGTTTCACGGAAAGTCCGCGGAGTTCAACGGCTGAGCTCGGCGGACCGCGTCCGCGACCTCCTTTCCATTTCGTAACCAGGTCGGGGCGTTCCGCCTATTGACGCGTTTCGCACCAGGGGTAGGTTCCCGGTGTACGTCCGTGACCCACGTCACACGGCCGCCCACCACCCTGCCGGTCTCTCCTGATGCCTAGTCCCCGATCCGCCGCTGGATCGCGGTTCCGCTGGAGCTTTGCCCTGGCGTTGATGCCTCTCGTCGCGTCGTGCGGCGACCGCGCGGCGACGACCGAAGCGTCGGCCGCCCAGGCGCGGCCGCTGACGACCACCGCGTTCGCCGATCTGCCGATTTTCACGGTCGATCCGGCGCCGATCACCGTCCCGACCTACGACGGCTCCGGTCAGGCCGTCCATCCCGACGTCGTCGCGTTTGATTCGGATTGGCACGGCGCGCGGTACTGGATGACGATGACGCCCTACCCGGGCTCGAAGCAGGCGCTCGAGAATCCGTCCATCCTCACCAGCGAGGACGGCACTGCGGTGGACGTTCCGGCGGGGCTCACGAACCCCGTGGTGCACGCCCCGCGCAAGGGCAGCAAGGATTACAACTCCGATCCCGAGCTGCTCTACGACGCCGCCGCTGACCGGCTCGTCCTGTTCTATCGCTACGTAGAGAAGCGCGCGAACACGCTGCGCATGTCCGTCTCGCACGACGGTCTGACCTGGACGCCGATGCGCTCGCCCTTCTGGGAGCACAGTCACAAAGTCGTGTCGCCGACGGTCGCTCCGCGGCCGGGCAGCCCGGCGCGCATGTGGTACGTCGACGCCGGCAAGGCCGGATGCAACGCGAAGGCAACGAGCGTGAAGATGCGCATCGCCACTGATGCCGGCGGCGGTTTCGTCGACACGCGGTGGCTCGGGCCCCTGTCGACGGATCTCAAGATCCCCGGCTACGTGATCTGGCACATCAAGGCCCGCTGGATCCCGTCGAAGAACGAGTACTGGATGCTCATCTCGGCGTTCCCCGAGAACGGCAACGGCTGCCAGACCGACGACCTGTTCTTCGCGCGCAACACCGACGGTCTGCATTGGACGGTCTACACCGAGCCCGTGCTGCGTCACGATGAGCGCGAGTGGACGGCCGCCGCGGTCTATCGGAGCTCGTTCAGCTACGACGCCGCGACCGACAAGCTGCGGCTCTGGATCTCGGCGCGCGATGCCAAGGGCGTCTGGCGGATCGGTCAGGGAACGGCGCGCTACTCGGCACTGCTCGGCGCACTCGAGAAGGGCCATCGCGTTTCGCCGCAGCTCGCGCTCCAGAATGCGCCGGTCTCGATCTCGCTCGGCGAGCAGCCCTGATCAGACGCGCACGAACAGCCCGCGCCGGCTGAGGCGCGACAGCACGAACAGCCAGAAGCCGAGGAAGAGCAGCGCCCACGCGAGCGACGCCGCGTCGGGCGACAGCCCGGCGTTCGCGAGCACCCGCGACGTCCATTCGTCGAGCCCCAGGCGGCGCCCGTCGAGCTTCAGCTTGATGGACGAGTGGAAGATCATGTGCGCGAGCTCGGAGCCCGCGTAGGCGACGAGTGGATTTTCGCCGAAGACGATCAGCGGCCTCGCCCACCGCGCCTCACCACCGCGGTCGAGCGCGGCGCTCAGCGCGCCAAGGGCGAGCATCGCGATCCCGGCGCTGTACAGCACGTAGGAGCTCGACCAGAGCGGCTTGTTGAGCGGAAAGACGAGACTCCAGACGAGTCCCGCGGCGACGCGCGCCGCGCCGCCTCCGAGCAGTCCGCGCCATCGCGCGGTCAATTCCCGGTGCGCCATCCAGCGCGCGCAGAGGACGCCGATCAGCACCGTGGCGATTGCCGGAATCGTCGAGAGGATGCCCTCCGGGTCCCACGTGCGCGCGGTGTCCCACAGATGATTCCCGAGTTCCCATCGCGTCCAGTCGAACGCCGCGCGATCGACGTGCGCGACGATCGTGCGCGACGGCTGATCGAGAACAGCGACGCCAAGCACGCCTTCACCCGGGACGGGGACGATCGTGAGCAGCGCCCAATAGCCGAGGAGCAACGCCGCGGTGATCAACGTGATCGCGCGCGACGACGCGCGTCGCGCAATCAGCGCCGCGGCGAGATAGGCGACGGCGATGCGTTGCAGCACCCCCGGGATGCGGACGACGAGCAGTCGCGCGACGACGCGATCGAAGAATCCCGGATGCTGGCTGCCGACGATCGATCCCGACTGATAGAACGGGTACCAGTTGAGGAGCAGTCCGATCGCGAAGATCCATCCGGCGCGTCGCCAGATGCGTCCCTGCCCCGTTCCACCTCGCTCGGCGTCGCGCTGCGCGGCCATCGCCGTGGTGATGCCGACGACGAACAGGAAAGACGGGAAGACGAGATCGGCGATCGTGCAGCCATGCCACGCCGAATGCCGGAGCTGCGAGTAGACGGCGTCGAAGTCGCCCGGGTTGTTCACGAGCAGCATTCCGACCACGGCGAGCCCGCGGAATGCGTCGAGCGTGCGCCAGCGCGACGTCGTTAACTTGCGGCTCATGCGAAAGGCGAAACCCGCGAAAAAGGGCGCGACGACGGCGAAGAAGCCCGCCGCGAAGAAGAAGATCGCAGCGACCCCGGCGAAGAAACAGACGAAGCAAAAGGCCGCGGCGAAACCCGAGCCTCGCCTGCTCCCCGAGGCGCGAAAGCAGCTCTCGAAGAAGAAGCCGGCGTTCAATCCGAAGACCGACAGCGCGAACGATCCGAATTGGGTCGCCCCGGTCTGGGACGACGACGTGCTGCTCGGTGCGCACGTGTCGGTCGCCGGCGGATCGCATGAGGCGCCGCCGCGCGCGCGGGCGATCGGCGCCACGGCGATGCAGATCTTCACGAAGATGGCGAACCGGTGGGCCGAGCGGGTCTGTGAAGACGACGAGTGTCGCGCCTTCCGCGCCGCGCTCGCCGACACGCGCGTGCGCGCGACGGTTGCCCACGATTCGTATCTCATCAACCTTGCGAGCCCCGACGAGGTCCTGCGCCGCCGGTCGATCGAATCCTTCGCCGCCGAGCTGGCGCGCTGCGAGGCGCTCGGCCTCACGTATCTCGTGTCGCACCCCGGCAACTACATCGACGATCGCGCCTCGGGGATCGCGCGCAACGCCGACGGAATCACCGAGGCGCTGGCGCGCGTGCCAGGCAGCACTGTCCTCTGCATGGAGATCACCTCGGGGAGCGGCACCGCGATCGGGTCGACGTTCGAGGATCTCGCCGCGCTGATCGAGCAGGTCGCTCCCGAGCATCGCGATCGACTCGGCGTCTGCGTCGACACCTGTCACGCCTATTCAGCCGGCTACGATCTGGTGGACGCGTACGACGAGGTGTGGCAGCGGTTCGATGATCTGCTCGGGATGTCGCGTCTGCGGGTGATGCACCTGAACGATTCGAAGACGCCGTTCAACTCGAAGCGCGACCGTCACGAGCTGATCGGTGAGGGCTCGCTCGGCGAGCGGGCATTTCAGCAGGTGATGAACGACCCGCGACTCGCGCTGGTGCCGAAGGTCATCGAGACGCCGAAGGGTACGGATCCGACCGCCACCGACGCACAGATGCTCACGCGCTTGCGGAGCTACATCCTCGCGCGCTAGCGCGCCGGCTAGCGCCAGCTGGCGCGGCGAGTCATGCGTTCGGCTGATCGCGGCCGATCGCGTGGCGCAGGATCCGGTCGTCGGCCTCGGGGTTGACGGGCGAGTCGGCGATCGTCACGAGGTGCATCCCGCACTGCCAGCTCGACGTGAGGAAATCCTCGGGCGCCATCGCCGCGTGCGGCTCGTCGAGCACGGCGGCGATCGGGTGATACCGCTCGATCGCCGCCAGCGCGGCGTCCGACTGGACGACGACGGGAACCACCTCGAGCTCGATCAGCCGGCGCATGATGCGCTGGCGCTGGTCGGCGTCCTTGACGAGCACGAGGACTGACGGAGTGTCCATGATTCCCTAGCCGGCGAAGAGGTGAGCCTGGGAATCGACTGCCAACGGCATGCCGCCGGCCCGTGAGGTGTAGCACTTCAGCGCGGCTGGCCGTATCGTATATGGGATGGCTCCTAACGCACTCGTCCAACGCACCCACCGGTGGCTCTCCCTCTTCGTCGCGCTCGTCGCGATGGTGGGACAGTTCACGGTGGCCGTCTCTCCGCTCGCCGAAGGGCGCGGCGGACGGATGGCGTCGCACGTCGAGTCGAGTGGGCGGCCGTTGCACGTCGCGCAGCACGACGAGGCGAAATGCGTCTCCTGCCAGGCGCGCTCGATGGTCGGTCATCCGTCCCGTCCGGAGCTGCCGCCGATCGCACTCGGGGCATCGACCGGCGCGGGCTACGCGACCGACGTCGGGCCGCGCAGCGCGGCCATCCACCTTCAATCCAGTCCTCGCGCGCCTCCCGTCCTGAGCTGATCTCGTCGTCGTTCGTTTTCAGCTCACTTCCAGGGATACATGCGCCTTCTATCAGGATTGTGCGCGCTGGCCGTATTGGCCAGCGCCGCGTCCGCGCAGGTCGCGGACTCGCTTCTTCTCACCCGCCGGCAAGCGATCGCCGAAGCGCTGATGCACAACGCGCAGCTCGACGTCGCCCGGCAGCAGACCGCCGAGGCACGCGCGCGACGCGTCAGCGCCGTCGCCGTGCCCGATCCGATTCTCACCGCCGGCGTCGACCAGGTCACATCGCCGTTCGCGTTCACCAATGCGCCGTCGCGCCCGGTCGCGCTCGGCCTCGACATTCCCTTCCCCGACAAGTTCCGCCTCAACAACCGGATCGGCGTGGCGGACATTCGCGCGAGCGAATCCAATCTCCGGCTTCAGCAGCAGTCGATCGGCTTCCAGACGTCGGCGGCGTACGACTCGCTGCTCGTTGCACTGGCCCATCGCAACAACCTGCGCGAAGCGCGTGATCTCGCCGCCGACTTCCTCAAGCGCACCCAGACGCGCTTCGAGGCGGGCACGGTCGCGAAGCTCGACGTGATCCAGGCGCAGGTCGCCGTAGCCCAGGCGCAGAACGACCTGATCGCCAACGAGCGCGACATCGCGAATGCGCAGGCGTCGCTGAACCGCCAGCTCGGCCGCGTCGTCTCGAGGCCGATCGCGCCCGCCGACTCGCTGGACATGCCGGCGCCGCTCCCGGACTCGTCGACGATCGAATCGATCGCGCTGGCGAATCGGCCGGAGCTCGCGATCATCACTCAGCAACGCCTCGGCGCCCGCGCGTCGACGAAGCTGGCGAAGGAGTTCTGGCTTCCCGATCTCACGTTCGCCGTCGGGCAGGATTACGCGCAGCCGGGTTCGCCGCTGTTCACGACGGGGATCTCGATGCCGCTCCCCGTTTTCCTCTGGCAGCACACCCGCGGCGACATCGCGCTGGCGCAGCACACCGAGCGCGAGCTCGAAGCGACGTATCGCGACACCCGCGCGCAGGTGACCCAGGACGTCCGCTCGGCCTATGCGAACGCGAGCACCGCGATTCGCCAGGCGACGTTCATTCGAGACGAGCTCGTTCCAGCGGCGCGCGAAGCCTATCGCGTCGCGTCCACTTCCTATTCACTCGGCGGCTCGTCCGCGCTCGAGGTGCTCACCGCGCGCGCCGCGCTGCTGGCGGCGCAGGCGCAGCTGATCGACGCCCTCGCCAACGCGAACACCGCCCGCGCCGATCTCGAGCGCGCGCTCGGCAACAACCTACTTCCCGGAGCCGGTCGATGAACGCCCGCACCTTCTTCAGCGTCTCGTGCGCGCTTCTCGCCGCCGCCTCGTGCTCGAGCAAGCCGACCCCCGCCACCGACAGCGCGGCCGCCGCCAAGACCCGTCCGTCCGGTTTCACGCTCACCCCTGAGCAGCGCCAGCGGATCCACCTCGTCGCGATCGATACGACGTCGTTCCGTCCGGTGGTCGAAGCGACCGGGAACGTCGTGTTCAACGGCGACCGGTCGACGCAGGTACTTTCGCCCGTGTCCGGTCCGGCGACGCGCGTCGTCGGTCTGCCGGGGATGAGCGTGCACCGCGGCGATCCGCTCGCCTACGTCTCGTCGCCGGACTTCGCCGGCGCGGTCGCCGACTACCGCAAGGCGCAGACGGCGTATCGCAACGCAAAGCGCATCGCCGACCGCGATTCCGCGCTCTTCAAGAACGACGCGCTTGCCCGTGCCGACCTCGAGCAGGCGCAGTCCGAGCTGGCGTCGGCCGAGGCCGACGTCGATGCCGCGGTCGAGAACATGCGCGCACTCGGCGTCGACGAGGCACAGATCCAGGCTGTGCGCGACGGCAAGACGACGTCGATCGCGGCAATCGTGCGCTCGCCGATCGACGGCACCGTCGTCGAGAAGCTCATCGCCGACGGCCAGCTGCTCCAGGCCGGGACGACCCCCTGCTTCACGATCGCCGACCTGAGCACGATGTGGGTGATGGCCAACGTGTTCGCGAACGATCTGCCGAACGTCGCGATCGGCCAGCCGGCGGACGTCATCACCGACGTCGCGCGCGCGCCGATCCCGGGGCGCGTCGATTACATCGCGGCGCTCGCCGATCCCGAGACGAAAGCGGTCCAGGTTCGCATCCTCGCGCCGAACAACAATGGCGTGCTGCGCCGCGATATGTTCGTCCGCGCGCAGATCAAGGCGAGCGCCGAGAAGCGCGGCATCCTGATCCCGACATCGGCCGTGATGCGCGACGAGCAGAACCTGCCGTTCGTGTTCGTCGCGTCCGGGAACAACTTCGTGCGCCGGCCGATCGTCCTCGGCTCGCGCTTCGGTGAGCAGTATCAGGTCACGTCCGGCCTCGCGCGCGGCGATCAGGTCGTCGCCGAGGGCGCGCTCTTCCTTCAGTTCGCGGAGAGCCAGTGATCGAGACACATGACAACACCGAGATGACGCGGCCGCCACGTGAGCCGCTGCCGACCGGCGTCCACGGGGGCCAGACGGGACCGATTCAGCGTCTCGTCGAAGCGTCGCTCGGCCAGCCGCTGCTCATCGCGCTCGTGGTCCTCGCGATCATCATCGGCGGACTGTTTTCGCTGAAGCGTCTTCCCGTCGACGCATACCCGGACGTTTCTCCCCCGCGCGTCGGCATCACGGCGCAGTGGCCTGGACATGCCGCGGAGGAAGTCGAGCGATTGATCACCGTGCCGCTCGAGACGGAGCTCAACGGCCTGCCGTCGCTCGTCGTCACGCGATCGGTCTCGCTCTACGGACTCTCGAGCATCGATGTCACCTTCGCCGAAGGGACGGATATCTACTTCGCGCGGCAGCAGGTGCTCGAGCGCATCGGGGGCGCGTCGCTTCCTGACGGTGTGAGCGCCGACATGGAAGCACCGTTTTCGCCGAACGGCCTCGTCTACCGCTACGTCCTCGAGAGCAATGACCGCTCGCCGATGGACCTGCACGTGTTGCAGGAGTGGCAGGTCAGCAAGGCGTTCCGCGCGGTACCCGGCGTCGCCGACGTCGCGTCGCTCGGCGGTCCGACGATGCAGTACCAGGTGCTCGTCGACCCGACGAAGCTCGCGGGCGCGGGGCTGTCGGTCGACGACGTCGGCACGGCGCTCGGCGCGAACAACAGCAACGGCGGCGGCGGCTTCATTTCCGAGGGCGGTCAGTTCTTCTACATCCGCGGCCTCGGCCGCGTCGCGACGATGGAGGACATCGGCAACATCGTCGTCGCCGTGAAGAGCTCCGTGCCGGTGCTCGTGAAGGACATCGGCACCGTGCAGATCGGCAACGCGCCGCGCCTCGGCCAGTTCGGCTTCAACAAGGAGAACGATGCCGTCGAAGGCATCGTGTTGATGCGCACGGGCGAGCAGGCACAGACGGTGCTCACGCGCGTCGAACCCCCGCCCCGCGAGCTGAATGAGCACGTGCTGCCGAAGGACGTGCGAATCGTTCCGTACTACGATCGCAGCGATCTGATCGCGCTGACGACGCGCACCGTCGCGGACAATCTCGTGCGCGGCATCCTGCTCGTGATCGTGATCCTGATCTTCTTCCTGTACGACGTCCGCTCGGGATTGATCGTCGCAGTGACGGTTCCGCTGTCGCTGCTGATCGCGTTCATCTGTCTCGATCTGCGCGGCATTCCGGCGAACCTGCTCTCGATCGGCGCGATCGACTTCGGCATTCTCGTCGACGGCGCGGTCGTCATGGTCGAGAACATCTACCGGCAGCTCTCGCGGCGTCACGGCACCGACTATCGCGTCATCGACGTCATTCGCGACGCGGCGTCGGAGGTGAATCGCCCGATCGTCTACGCGATCGCGGTGATCGTCGCCGGCTTCCTGCCGATCTACGCGCTCACCGGACCGTCCGGGAAGCTGTTCCGTCCGATGGCCGACACGACGATCTATGCGCTCATCGGCTCGCTCGTTCTCACGCTGACGGTGATCCCCGTGCTGTGCGCGATCGGCTTGCGTCGCGGAGTGAAGGAGCGGACGAACCGCGCCTTCGAGTGGATTCGCGACCGCTACGCGACGGGCCTCGACTGGTGCCTGGCGCATCGCCAGGCGACGGTCGTCGGCTCGGTGGTGCTGTTCGCGGTCTCGCTGCTCATCGCCGCGACGCGCGGTGGCGAGTTCATGCCGAAGCTCGACGAAGGCGCGCTGTGGGTTCGCGCGACGATGCCGTACACGATCTCGTTCGAGGAGTCGTCGCGCATCGTGCCGCAGATCCGCGAGATCCTGCAGCAGTTCCCCGAGGTCACGGTCGTCGCGTCGGAGCATGGCCGCGACGACGAAGGGACCGACCCGACGGGCTTCTTCAACGCCGAGTTCTACGTCGGGCTCAAGCCGTACGACGAGTGGAAGGGACCGTACCACTCGAAGCCGGAGCTCATCGCGGCGATCGACAAGAAGCTCTCGGCCTTCCCCGGCATCACGTTCAACTACACCCAACCGGCCGAGGACGCGGTCGACGAAGCGCTGACCGGTCTCAAGGCGTCGCTCGACGTGAAGGTGTTCGGCACCGACCTCACGCTGCTCGAGGCGAAGGGCCGCGCGATCAAGGCCGCGATCGAGAAGGTCCCCGGCATCACGAACGTGACGCTCGTCCAGGAGCTGGGTCAGCCCAGCGTGACGGTGACGGCGGATCGAGAGAAGATGGCCCGCTACGGTCTCAGCTCCGACGCGATCAACGGCCTCATCGAAGCGGCCGTCGGCGGCGCGGCGGTCACGCAGGTCGTGCAGGGCGAGCGGACGTTCGACCTCGTCGTGCGCCTCCAGCCGCAGTATCGCCAGACGCCGGAGCAGATCGGCAACATCCTGCTCGCGACGCCGAGCGGGACGCAGGTGCCGCTGCGCGAAGTGGCAACGATCGACGAAGCGAGCGGCGCGGCGTTCATCTATCGCCAGGACAACTCGCGCTACATCGGCGTGCAGTATTCGGTCGAGGGACGCGACCTCGCGAGCGCCGTCGCCGACGCAGCGAAGGCGGTCGAGAAGCAGGTGCCGCTGCCGACCGGCTATGCCGTGCGCTGGGGCGGTGAGTTCGAGGAGTACACGGCGTCACGCGCGCAGATGAGCATCGTGCTGCCGATCACGATCGTGCTGATCTTCGCGATCCTCTTCGTGCTCTATCACAACTTCAAGTTCCCGCTCATCACAGTGGGCGGCGTGCTGCTCTCGGCGCCGCTCGGCGGACTGCTGGCGATGCTCGTGACGAACACGCCGTTCTCCGTTTCGTCGATGATCGGCTTCCTGGCGCTGTTCGGCGTCTCGGTGCAGACGGCGGTGGTGTACATCTCGTACGCCAACGAGCTCCGACTCGGCGGGTTCGGGATCGCCGATGCGACGCGCACGGCGGCACTGCTGCGGCTGCGGCCGATCATGATGACGGCGCTCGTCGCCGCGCTCGGACTGCTCCCCGCCGCCCTGTCGACCGGCGTCGGCTCCGACACCCAGAAGCCGTTCGCGCTCGTGATCGTCGGCGGCCTATTCAGCCGCCTCTTGATCAGCGTCTTCCTGATGCCCGTCCTCTACGCGATGTTCGCGCGCGAGGGCGACCACCTCGAGGTCTGATGAACCAGCGAGCCCGGGATCAATTCGATCCCGGGCTCGTTCTTCAGCCCTTGCGGCGCTCCCCGTGCCTCCGCTCGTGCTCTGGATCGCGGCGCAGCGCGTGGTAGATCGTTCCGGCGCCGACACCGGCCACGATCACGTACACGGGAGCGAGCAGCGTGTCCATCACCGGCGCGAAATGCTGTATCACCACCAGAGCGATCTCGACGGCGATCGTGATTCCGGCGATGATAGTGATGCGGCGACGAATGGCGCGCCGAATCTCGGCGGGCGAGTGAGCCATGGCCGAGAAGCTAACACCTCCGAATCCCTCACTAGCATCTGTCCGCCGCTGTCCCGACGAAAGCCCGACCCCCTTTCGGTCCTAACCGAAGACCCGGACGTGTCAAGATGCGTAACGCCAGTGACTTAGCGCCCGGTTTCGGCTACTTTTCGAGTCTGTCATGACGAAACGCCAGGACGCTCTCGACTATCACGCGAACGGACGGCCCGGCAAGATTGCCGTCGTCCCGACCAAGCCGCTGACGAATCAGCGGGATCTTTCGCTCGCCTATTCGCCAGGCGTCGCCGAACCCTGTCTCGAGATCCAGCGCGACCCCGATCTCGCCTACGCCTATACCGCGAAGGGCAACCTCATCGGCGTCGTCACGAACGGCACCGCGGTGCTCGGTCTCGGCAACATCGGCGCGATGGCCGGCAAGCCGGTGATGGAAGGCAAGGGGAATCTCTTCAAGCAGTTCGCCGATCTCGACGTGTTCGATCTCGAGGTGGGCTCGGAGAATCCCGACGACGTCATCAAGTTCTGCCAGCTCCTCGAGCCCACCGTCGGTGGGATCAATCTCGAGGACATCCGCGCGCCAGACTGCTTCTACATCGAAGAGACGCTGCGGAAGACGCTGAAGATCCCGGTCTTCCACGACGACCAGCACGGCACGGCGATCATCTCCGGCGCCGCGCTGCTCAACGCGCTCGAGATCGTCGGAAAGAACATCGCCGAAGTCCGCGTCGTCTTCTCCGGCGCCGGCGCCGCCGCGATCTCCACCGCCGAGCATTACGTGCGGCTCGGGGTGAAGCGTGAGAACATCCTCATGTGCGACCGCTCGGGGGTGCTCTTCGCCGGGCGCACCGAGGACATGGATCCGTACAAGGCGCGCTTCAAGAACGAGACGGACAGACGGACGATCGCCGAAGCGCTCGACGGCGCCGACGTGTTCGTCGGCCTCTCCGTCGCCGGCGCGGTGACGGGCGAGATGGTGAAGAAGATGGCCAAGCAGCCGATCATCTTCGCCCTCGCCAATCCGGTGCCCGAGATTCTCCCCGAGGAAGTCCGCGCCGTCCGCGACGACGCGATCATCGCGACGGGACGCAGCGACTATCCGAACCAGGTCAACAACGTCCTCGGCTTCCCGTTCATCTTCCGCGGCGCGCTCGACGTGCGCGCGACGGAGATCAACGAGGAGATGAAGATGGCGGCGACGCGCGCGCTGGCACTGCTTGCCAAGGAGCCGGTGCCGAACAGCGTCGCGACGCTCTACGGCCTCCAGGACGTCGAGTTCGGCGCCGAGTATCTGATTCCCTTCCCGTTCGACCCGCGCGTCCTGCTCTGGGTCGCACCGGCCGTCGCGTGGGCGGCGGTGGCGTCGGGCGCGGCGAACGACTTCATCGATCTCGACGACTACCGCGAGCGGCTCGAGTCGCGGCTGGGCCGCGCGCGCGGCGTGATGCGCGGGCTGATCAACCGCGCGGTGAGCAATCCGAAGCGCGTCGTCTTCCCCGAGGGCGAGGAGCCGAAGATCATTCGCGCCGCGCGCGTCTGCGTCGAGGAAGGGATCGCGATGCCGATCCTGCTCGGCGATCGCGAGACGATCGAGGCGAAGGCGCGGGCGCTCCACATCCCGCTCGACGAGATCGTGATCGAGGACGTGGCGACGTCGGACAAGCGCGAGGACTACGCGCAGTACCTGTGGTCGCGCCGCCAGCGAAAGGGCATGTCGCTCGACGAAGCGCGCCGCCGGCTGTTCAACAGCAACTATTTCGGCATGTGCATGGTCGGCCGCGGCGACGCCGACGCGCTCGTGTCGGGCGTCAACCTGCACTATCCGGAGACGATCCGTCCGGCGCTCGAGGTCATCGGCTCGCATCCGCGCGGCGGCCTGGTGAGCGGCATGTACATGCTGGTGTTCGAGAAGCAGCTCGTGTTCTGCGCCGATACGACGGTGAACATCGATCCGACGGCGGAGCAGCTCGCGCAGATCGCGCATTCCGCCGCGCGGATCGCGCGCACGATCGGCGTCGAGCCGCACATCGCGATGTTGTCGTTCTCGAACTTCGGGTCGGTGCGGCATCCCGACTCCGACAAGATGGCGCGTGCCGTGCAGTTGCTGCGGCAGCGCGATCCGTCGTTGATGGTCGACGGCGAGATGCAGGCGGATACGGCGTTCGACCGCGAGATCATCGAACGCGACTATCCTTTCAGTACGCTCAAGGAACAGGCGAACATCCTGATTTTCCCCAACTTGAGCGCCGGTAACATTGCCTATAAGCTGTTGAATCACCTCGGCGGGGCGACGGCCATCGGCCCGATCCTCGTCGGCATGAGCCGGCCCGTGCATGTGTTGGAGCGCGGCGCCGATGTGCAGGACATCGTCAACATGGCCGCGGTGGCCGTGGTGGACGCGCAGGAACGTACATATCCCTCGGAGCCGCCCGCTCGTCTGCCGAACGGCGGCCCCACTCCGACGATTTTTTCGAGGTTATGATGGCCACTCAGACGACGCCGCAGGACGACCGCGGGTTGCAGGGCAAGGTGGGTCTCGAAGCGCAGGGGCTCAAGCCGAAGGGTGAAGTGCACTGGAACCTCGTCGCCCCGGTGCTGATCGAGCAGGCGGTCCGTCGCGGCGAAGGCCGCTTTGCGGAAATGGGCCCGTTCTGCGCCGTCACGGCGCCGCACACCGGCCGTTCGCCGAACGACAAGTTCCTCGTGAAGGAGCCGTCGTCGGAGAACGACGTCGATTGGGGCAAGGTCAACCAGCCGTTCTCCGAGCAGCAGTTCGAGACGCTCCTCGCCGACGTGCAGAGCTACCTCAATGACCGCGACGCGCTCTACGTCGAAGACCTCTATTGCGGCGCCGATCCGAAGTTCCGCCTCTCGGTGCGCTACGTCTCGCCGAATGCGTGGCAGATGGCGTTCGTGCGCAACATGTTCATCCGCCCCGAAGCGAGCGAGCTCCCGACGTTCGATCCGAACTTCACGGTGCTCCACGCGCCCGACTTCGAGGCCGATCCGGCGAAGCACGGCACCCGCACCGGCACGTTCATCGTCCTGAATCTCAAGAAGCGCATGATCCTCATCGGCGGCACCAAGTACGCCGGTGAGCTCAAGAAGTCGATGTTCACGGTCATGAACTACTACATGCCGAAGCAGGGCAACCTGTCGATGCACTGCTCGGCGAACATCGGCCCGAAGGGCGACACGGCGCTCTTCTTCGGTCTCTCGGGCACCGGCAAGACCACGCTCTCCGCCGATCCGAGCCGCTCGCTCATCGGCGACGACGAGCATGGCTGGTCTCCGGAAGGCGTCTTCAACTACGAAGGCGGCTGCTACGCGAAGGTCATCAACCTGTCGCCGGAAGGTGAGCCCGACATCTATCAGACCACGCAGATGTTCGGCACGATCCTCGAGAACGTCGTGCTCGACGATCTCACCCGAAAGGTGAAGTTCGAAGACCAGTCGATCACCGAGAACACGCGCGCGTCGTATCCGCTGCACTACATCCCGAACTTCGTTCCGTCGGGCCGCGGCGGCCATCCGAAGAACATCGTGTTCCTCACCGCCGACGCGTTCGGCGTGCTGCCGCCGATCGCCAAGCTCACGCGCGAGCAGGCGATGTACTACTTCCTCTCCGGCTACACGGCGAAGGTCGCCGGAACCGAGAAGGGCGTGAAGGAGCCGCAGGCGACGTTCTCGTCGTGCTTCGGCGCGGTGTTCCTCGTCTGGCACCCGACCAAGTATGCGGAAATGCTGGGCAAGCTGATCGATGAACACGGCTCGAACGTCTGGCTCGTGAACACCGGCTGGACCGGTGGCGCGTTCGGCGTCGGCAAGCGCATGAAGCTCTCGCACACCCGTGCGATGGTCGCCGATCTCCTCGACGGCGATCTTGCGAACGCGCAGTTCGAGACCGACCCAATCTTCGGCCTCCAGGTCCCGAAGGCGATCGCGAACGTCCCCGCCGACGTCCTCAACCCGCGCAACACGTGGACGGACAAGGCGGCGTACGACGAGCAGGCGAAGAAGCTGGCGGGCATGTTCCGCGAGAACTTCGGCAAGTTCGAGAAGTACGTGCCTGATGCGGTGAAGAACGCTGGTCCGAAGGCCTAAGGTCCACAGCAACTGCTTCACCGCAGAGACGCGGAGACGCAGAGGCCGCAGAGGAACTGCTGAAAAAACGAAATAGCCTTGAAATGGGAACGGCGACTCCGAGAGTGGGGTCGCCGTTCCTTTTTCATCCATTCTTTTTTGTTCTTTCGCCGTTTGCAGTCCTCTGCGACCCTCTGCGTCT